>JBDSBS010000948.1:0-5811 GCA_039921435.1 Planctomycetota bacterium
GCTTCTTCTTGACGTCCTTCTTTGCTTGTTGGCCTTTGGCCATGGTCGCCTCCGATGATCAGTGTCTGGGTGGATCGTTGCGTCACTCGGCGCCGTGCCGGACGCAGCCGCAGTTGGTCCACGGCGCCTCAAAGAATGCTCTGTGTGCGGCTGATTATCCAGTGGGGGCGGCAGTCTTGGCGGTCGCGTGCGACACTTGGCGCACGCAGTCATGGCGAACGAGCAACCCAACAACCCCCTGCACGGTGTCACCTTGGCGGCGATGCTCGAGTTCCTGGTCGACCGGATCGGCTGGGAAGAGATGGCGCGCGTCGTGGACATCCGCTGCTTCACGCACGAACCGAGTCTGACGTCGTCGCTGAAGTTCTTGCGCAAGGTGCCGTGGGCTCGCGCCAAGGTCGAGCAGCTCTACCTGCACATGCGGCGGCAGGCCGCGAAGTGACCCGACAGCCCGGCGTTCAGCGCGGCGGCGCCAACCGAAGGTCGGCAGGTAGTCGCACACGAACAGTCGCTGGCAGTTGGTCGCGACAAGATCCGAGGTCACGCCGTTGGCCAGCCTCAGGCGTTCGGAAACTCGACGAGCGCGCTGACGACTCTGCGACGGTGGGGCGGCGGACTACCGTCGCCGTGCGGGTGTGCAGCGGTTCACTTGGCCGTGCCAGCCTTCCCTAGGCTGGCGTCGAACTTGGCCCGCATCTCGCCGTAGATGCGCGCCATCAGTCCGTGGGGCCACAGTTCGGCATGCGCACGCAGCAGCGCGCCGTGGTCGCGGCCCTCGGCGAAGACGATCTCGGCGTCGCTGCCCAGGCGCGCCAGGTCGTCGTGCAGCAGGTGGCACGCACCCTCGAGGCGAAACGTGTCCTGGGTGCCGACGTAGACGCGCAGCTTGCCCTTCAGCTTCGGGCCAAGCGTGGCCCAGTTGTCGCGCAGGATCAGGCCGATGTCGTACTTGCGCCAGCAATTGGCGACGAACCGATCGATCGCGCCCGTCTTCGCATCGAACAGCGGCATCGGTCGGCCGTCCTCGCCGCGCGGCGAGAACACCGCGTTGAAGCTCATGAACTGGCCGCCGTAGTCCTTCTGCTCCAGTTCGCTCGTCACGAACTGCTCGATCGAGCGCACGAACTCGCCGTTGCGCCGCACGAGCTGGATCGGTTTGCCTTCGGGATCCGTGAACGCGTTCGCATAGCTGTAGACATCGATGCCCGTGAAGTCGCGGAAGTCGACGGAGTCGGGTGCGGTCGACCAAGTGCCGCCGAAGAAGTCGGGGTACGCGACCTGCAGCCACAGGCTCGACCAGCCGCCGCTGCTGTGGCCCGTCAGGAAGCGACCAGTAGGCGCGCCGAACGCATGGAAATGCTGCTCGAGCGCTGGCACGAACTCCGTCGTGAGCGCCTTGCCCCACGGACCGTTGTTGACCGAGTCGGCGAACTCGTGGTGCCCGAGCGAGAACTGCGCGTCGAGGAAGACGTACAACATGCGCGGCGTCGTGCCGTTCGTCATGCCTGCGACGAGCTCGGGGCCGCGGCGGATGGCCCCGCGGTGCGAGCCGCCAAAGCCGTGGATCGAGTAACAGACGGAGAGCTTCTCGTCGTCGCGCAGGTCGTTCGGCAATACGACACCGGCGCGCACCGACATGTCGCGGCCCCAGAATGTCGAGAGCAGTTCGGAGCGGTGCTCGAAGAGTTTGACGGTCGCCGTCTCGGGGAAGACATCCTGCGCCCGCAGGGACGCCAGCAGCGGGGCCAGCAGCAGGGCCAGCAGCAGAGGAGGGGCAGTGAGCAGGCGGCGGAACAGCATGGGCCACATGCTAGCGCAGGCGTTGTCGTGGGCACATCGGCAGGCGCACCGGACGCTGGGCCGGTCCGACATTCCCGGTCGAGGTCAAGGTGCAGCGAATCGACCGCGGCGACGAAGAGCCGCTGTTCTGCGCGGTGATCCGCGACGTCGCCGAGCTGGCCGCTGCACGCCCTCAGGCGGATACCGCCAACCTCTCGAAGTCGGAGTTCTTGGCCAACAGAGCCACGAGATCCGCACGCCGATGATGGCGATCCTCGGCTTTGCCGAGAACCTCATGGAAGGATGATCCTCGAGCGTACCGAGTGTTCGCCCGTGCAGTTGCTCTCCGATGTGGCGGCTCTGATGCGCGTTCGCGCCGACGCGAAGGGGCTGCAGCTGCACGTGCGACTCGGTGTGCGCCAGCCTGCGACCATCTTGCTCCGATCCCCTTCTCCCCTTCGCTTGCGGCCGATCCTGATCATGCTCTGCGGCAACGCGATCAAGTTCACCGACTCGGCAGCGTGACGTTGTCCGTGCGCCTCGCCGATCCGGCAGTAGCAAGGACATGCAGAGGCCCGTGATGGATGGCGATCAGGCCACCGCCGAACTGCGCCGCCGGGGCTTCGTGCGTCCGATCGTCCCGCTGACTGCGCACGCGATGCAGGGTGACCGCGAACGATGTTTGGCGGCGGGCTGTACGGAGTACGTCACGAAGCCCGTCAACCGAACCGTGTTGCTCGAGACGGTCAGGGCGCTGCTATAATCGGGCTTGGCCGTCGTTGACCAGCGACTCACGGGGCACTCCGGCAGGCGGCTGCAAGCTCCTCACGCCGTGAAGTTTCTATTTCCGCAGCTCGGCATGCGCCAGAATCGGACCATGAGCCGACCGCTGCAGTTTGAGTTCCTCGCGTCGGCGACCGCGGTCGATCAGCTTCCGGCCACGCGCGCCGAGGTTGCCTTCATCGGGAGGTCGAACGTCGGCAAGTCGTCGCTGCTGAATGCGATCGCTGGCGGCAAGAAGGTGGCGCGCGTCTCCAACACACCGGGGCGCACACAGTCCCTCGACTGCTTCGCTCTCGACAGGAGCAAGGCGACGGTGGTCGACTGCCCTGGCTACGGCTACGCCAAGGTGTCGAAATCGGTGCGCAGCCAATGGCTGCCGATGCTCGAGCGGTATCTGCTCGAGCGGGAGCAGCTGACGATGGTGATGATGTTGGTCGACGGTGAGATCGGGCCGACCGCCTCGGACCTGCACATGCTGAGCTGGCTGCGCGAGCATGACGTGCCGCACTCTGTCGTCGCCACCAAGCACGACAAGGTGAAGTCGTCGAAGCGGTTGCACCGCCAGAAGGAGTTCGCCGAGGCTTGCAAGGTGCAGGTGACGGACGTGGTGTCGGTCAGTG
Source organism: Planctomycetota bacterium (assembly GCA_039921435.1). GTDB lineage: Bacteria > Planctomycetota > UBA1135 > UBA1135 > UBA2386 > DASVAL01. The sequence continues at coordinate 3,183 of JBDSBS010000948.1, forward strand.
CGTTCGAGGACATCGGCATCACGCAGCTGCGGGCGCTGGTCCGCGAGTGGCTCGCGTGAGGCTGCGACGGTGGTGCCGGCGGGGCGTTTGCGGTCGTTCGTGAGGGCGTCGACCGAAGCAGCGGAACACGCTTGAAACTGCGTTGCCCGTGCGGCCGACTGTGGCGACGTGCGCCAAGGGTGCACGGCGCCAGGAGCAAGACGTGGCCTTCATTCCCTACGTACCGCCCGAGCAGCTCGCGCCGAGCGAGCGAGTCGCCGACCCCGACCACATCATTCAGATCCACGCGATCCACCCGGCGGTGATGCGGCAGCACCTCGAGCTCTACCGCGAGCTCATGCACGGCACGGGTCCGCTGACGCGAAGAGAACGTGAGGTCATGGCCGTTCGCGTCTCGGGCCTCAACCACTGCCCGTATTGAATGCACCACCACGCGGCGGGGCTCCGTCGCTTGCTCGCGGTCGCGGGCGTTGCCGTCGACGCACAGTCGGCACTCATCGACGGTCTGCTCGCTGCCGATCTCGCGGCTGGTCTGGCTCTCACGCCGCGCGAACGCGCCCTCGTGGCGTACGCCGACAAGCTCACCGTGGGGCCGTCGACGGTTGCGCGGGCCGACATCGAGAACCTGCGGGCTGTGGGCCTGAGCGACCTCGCCATCCACGACGCGTGCGCGATCGTCGCCTACTTCGCGTTCGTCAACCGCATCGCCGATGGCTTGGGCGTGGAACTCGAGCGAGGGTCGAACGAGTAGCCCCTCGTGTGGTCACTCCGCGAAGTCCGGCCTCACGTCTTCGACAAGACTCGCCAGACCGGGAACTCCGCACCCGCAGCCGGCTCCGGCACCCAGCCGCACGCGACGATGCTGTCGTCACTGCCCGCTTCGCACAGGTAGACCGCGATTGCGCCGCGTGGTTGTTCGGTGCGCACCAGTGCCCAGCCCGCGGGCAGGGCTCTGCGTTCGGGACGCCAGTCGACTTCGAGGAACGTCGACGCGTTCGCTTCGAGGATCTCGCGGCCGGCGGTGGAAACGCTGCCGCGCACGGTGGCGATTTGAACTTCGAGCTGCGGTGGCTTGACTGGGCGTTCGATCGCGAGACCGTGGCCTTCGAGGCGCGTCGCGATGTCGCCGGGCACCGCGTATGCGAGCGGGCGGTCGACCACAAGTTCGCCGACGAAGTGGCACAGGTGCGGTACGGTCACCGCGATCGGCTTGCCTTCGAGAGTGTAGGGTTCGCGCGTGAGCACTTCGGCCGGGCTGTCCGTCAGCGCTTCGAGTCGATAGCGCACGGCCACTCTCGACGGCGGCATCGTGCAACCGGCCAGGAGCTTCACGATCTCCTCGCCGCGCGCCGCGACGTAGCGCAGCGTCTCGCGCAAGAACGCGTAGGTCGTGTGCACCCGCGCCGCGAACGGCAGGTACGAATACGTCTCGAGCAGCAGGTCCAAGCGGTTGGTGAGCCCGCGGTAGTTGCCGCCGAAGCGCGGGTGGTGCGGGTACGTGATCCAGCCGGTTCCATCGCCGCCCTCGTCGCGCAGGAAGTTGCCGTAGAAGAACGTGTGCAGACCTTCGCTCGCAGCCACGGCCTCGCGCACGGCCGGCAGCAACTTCTCGCGCATGTAGTCGATCGGCTCGCGGCGCCCGATCTCGACGGTGTGCGGCACGTCGTAGCTGAGCGCGAACCGGTGGATCGAACCGTTCGTTGCATGACAATCGACGACGAGGTGCGCGTTCCACGGCTGGCACACACGCGTCTGCAACAGCCGCATCTCGGCGGCGTCTTGGCGCAGGTAGTCGCGGTTGAGGTTGATGCCGGCGGCCGTGTTGCGCGTGCCGACGCCCGAGTCGGGCCCGAGCTGGCCGGTGTGCTTCGCGACGTCGAGCTTGCGGTTGTCGGGATCGATGCGGTCGTTGCCGTCGGCGTTGAACAGCGGCACGACGACGAGCGTCAGGCGCGCGAGCAGGTCGCCGTGCTTCTTGCGCAGCAGGTCGCGCACGAGCATGAGCACCGCTTCCTTGCCTTCGACTTCGCCGGCGTGGATGCCGCAGACGACCAGCACGACGGGAAGGCCCGAGCCGTGCGCCGCTTTCGGCGTGAAGTGGCCGTGCTGCGACAGCACGAGCAGTGGCAGCGTGCGACCTTCGGGCGTGGATCCGAAGTCGGTGATGTGCAGGCGCGCATCGTTCCATTGCGCGAGGGCTTGCACGAACGCGATGACGTCGGCGTGCCGCGATGTTTCGGCGTAGGTGGTCTGTTCGGCGCGAGTGAGAGGGTCGTCGTTGGCCATGGGGGACTCGTTCCGCGCAGTGCGGGCCGGCGAGCATCGCCGCTGCGCCGGCTCGCCGCTAGTCTTGTCGCGTATGCGTGCCCTTTGGAACGGTCATCTGCTGGCGGACAGCGTGCAGACGCACGAGGTCGACGGCTATCACTATTTCCCGCGTGCATCGGTGCGCATGGACCTGTTGAAGGTCGCGCCGAGGACACCTGGCGACCGCCAGTGTCCGCACGGCGTGCAGTTCTACGACGCCAATGACGGCAGGCAGCGCAGCGAACGTTGTGCCTGGTCGTACGAGGCGCCTTCTGCGGCGATGAAGAAGGTCGGTCACTGGATCGCCTTCTGGGATGAAGTA
>JBDSBS010000949.1:0-7325 GCA_039921435.1 Planctomycetota bacterium
CAGCTCGTGTACATGAGCTGCGCGTGGCGCTGCATCTCGAGAAGCTCCAAGCAACGAACGCGCCGGGCGTCAGCGAGGTGCTCTCGCGCATTGCGTTCGAAGAACGCGGCGACGTTGGCTGGCGATCGATCGAGCACGACATCGATGTAGTCGTCTCTGGCCGCCCATGGATCGCGCAAGAGCGGCGCCGCCTCCTTCTCGAAGCGTTCGGCCAACTGGTCACGCAAGTAGTCCAGAGCCTCGCGCAGCGGTGCGCGCCATTCCTGGTTCCAGCCCTGCTTGCTGCCCGAGTTGCAACCGCAGTCGCGTTCCCAACGACCGACGCCGTGCGCACAGCTCCAGGCGCTCTTCTGGTGGATCTGCACCTCGTGCACGGGCGGGTGTCGCTCGAGGAACTCACCGTAGTTCGTGAGGTGCGCCACCTTCTCACTCTCGATCCAGTTCAGGGCCCACGACAACGCCATGTCGCCGTGCCGATGGTGGTGGCCATAACTCTCGCCGTCGGTGGCGATGTGCATCAACTGCGGCCCGTCGCGATCGTCCGAGAAGCCGCTCGCGAGTCGGTTGGCAAACCGATCGCCGGCGTGCAGCAAACCTTCGAACGCCACCGCGCGCGACACGGGACCGTTGTAGAAGAAGAGCGCAATCGTCTTGCCCGACGGCAATGTGTAGCGATAGGCGCGCGTCGGATCGATGCCGCCATCACTGACCTCCGTCCACTCCTTGGCGTCCTCGGCCCTGGTCGTCAGTGCCCGGGAGGACTTGGCCTGGTGCGGAGACAGGATCGTGAACTTGATGCCACACTCGGCGAGCGCCTCGAGCGAGCCATCGTCGACGGCGGTCTCTGGCAACCACATGCCTTCGGGCTCTCTCCCGAACCGCTTCTGAAAGTCGCGTTTGCCCCAGAGCACCTGCGTGCGCTGATCGCGCGCGTTGGCGAGCGGCATGATCATGTGGTTGTAGGCCTGTGCTACGGCCGAGCCGTGACCCGAGAAGCGCTCGCGACTCAGTACATCGGCGGCGACGATCGCGTCGTACGTCTCGCGATCGTGCTGTTCGAGCCACGACAGCAACGTCGGGCCGAAGTTGAAGCTGATGCGCGCGTAGGTGTTGACGATCTGGACGATGCGGTCCTTCTCGCCGAGAATGCGCGACGCCGCGTTCTGCGCGTAACACTCGGCGGTGATGCGAGCGTTCCAGTCGTGATAGGGCGCCGCGGTCTCCTGGAGTTCGATGCCCTCGAGCCAGGGGTTCTCTCGCGGTGGCTGATAGAAGTGGCCGTGCAGGCACAGATAGCGCGTCATGAAGTTGGCTCCCGCCTGATCAAGGCAATGGCGGACTGAGGAGTAAGGCGCAGCGCTCCTTCGATCATCTGCCCGACGACTCGATGACCCTGTCGACCGTCGCTCGACTCACCGCGCCAGCGCGGATCCTCGGTGTCGAGCAAGACCTGCCAGCGTTCGAAGCCGGCCAACACACCGCCTTCGGCGAAAGCGAGAGCGAACATCAGCTCGTCGTCGTACGCCGAACGCTGGCCATCGAAGATCCAGCCCTGGCGATACCCCTTCGCCACCTGTTCGGGCTGGCCAAAGTCGATGTAGTAGCGAGCGCGTTCGCCGGTCGTTCGCGCGTGCATCGCGTGGTGGAAGTCGTCGTCCCACTGCCCATCCATCTCGAAGCCACCCTCGTGCGCAGGCTGCAGCAGACGGGTGTCGTTGAGGCTGCTCTCGGCGGTCACGAGCACGCTTCGGCCGAGTTCTCTCGCGCGCGCGTGCGCACCTGGCTCGATGCCTTCGACGACGACCGTGTGCCAACCACCATCGGTGCGCGCCATGGCCACACGTCGGTCGCGCGGCGTCAGCAAGTGCAGCTCGACCGACTTCTCGAGCGGCGCCCACAAGCCGAATGCAACCGAGGCACCGCAGCGAATCGCGCCGTGCTGCGGGCGTTCGCGTGCTGCCACACTCATGCGTCGAGTTCCATGAACACTGCGCCCAGCGGCGGCAGCACCAGGCTCAGCGAGCACGGTCGCTTGAGGTGCCGGACAGGTCCGGCCTCGACCGCGCCGAGGTTGCCCTGGCCGCTGCCGCCGTAGATCTTTGCATCGGTGTTGAGCACTTGGCGCCAAACGCCCTCTTTGTCGACGCCGACGAGGTAGTTGTGCCGCGGCACAGGCGTGCAGTTCCACGCCACGAGGATGCGGCCACCCTTCTTGTCCTTGCGCAGGAACGTGAAGCAACTCTGGTTGGAGTCGTTTGCGTCGAGCCACTCGAAGCCGTCGGGCGAGTTGTCGAGCTCGTGCAGCGCCGCCTTCGCGCGGTAGAGCCGGTTGAGGTCGCCAACGAGACGCTGCACGCCGCCGTGGCGTTCTTCGGCCAGCAAATGCCAGTCGAGGCTGCGGTCGTGATTCCACTCGCCCCACTGAGCGATCTCGCTGCCCATGAACAACAGCTTCTTGCCCGGGTTGCCGAACATCATCGCGAACAACAGGCGCAGGTTCGCAAACTGCTGCCACGGGTCGCCCGGCATCTTGCCCAGCAGCGACTTCTTGCCGTGCACGACCTCGTCGTGCGACAGCGGCAGCACGAAACTCTCGTTGAAGGCGTAGAGGTTGCGGAAGGTGACGTCGGCGTGCGAGAACCTGCGGTAGATCGGGTCGGTGCCGAGGTACCTGAGTACGTCGTTCATCCAACCGAGGTCCCACTTCATGCCAAAACCGAGTCCGCCGAGGTGCACTGACTTGGTGACCATGGGCCACGACGTCGAGTCCTCGGCGATGGTCGGCACGTCGGGATACTCCTTCGTCACGTATTCGTTGAGCCGGCGCAAGAACGCGATCGCGCCGAGGTTCTCGCGCCCACCGTGTTCATTGGGCACCCACTCGCCCGCCTTGCGCGAGAAGTCGAGGTAGAGCATCGAGGCAACGCCGTCGACGCGCAGTCCGTCTGCGTGGTAGTGATCGAGCCAGAACAGGGCGCTCGAGATCAAGAAGCTGCTGACCTCGGGGCGGGCGTAGTTGAAAATGCACGAGTCCCAGTCGGGATGTGTGCGCTGACGAGGGTCGTCGTGTTCATAGAGATGTGTGCCGTCGAAGTAGCCGAGCCCCAGTTCGTCGCTCGGAAAGTGCGAGGGCACCCAATCCAGGATCACGCTGAATCCCGCTTGATGCAGCGTGTCGATCAAGAACATCAGGTCCTGCGGCGTGCCGTAGCGACTCGTCGCGGCGAAGTAGCCGGTGACCTGGTAACCCCACGAACCGTAGAACGGATGCTCGGTCACGGGCATCAGTTCGACGTGGGTGAACTGCAAGGTCTGCAGGTGTTCGACCAGTAGCGGCGCCAACTCGCGGAAGCCCAGCGGCTGGTCGGGCGTCTCCGGGCTGCGGCGCCACGAACCGAGGTGCACTTCGTAGCAAGAGATCGGCGCGTCCAAACGGTTCTTCTGCGCGCGCTGCTGCATCCATACACGGTCGTTCCACGTGTAGTCGAGGTCGGCGACGACGGATGCCGTGGCCGGCATGACTTCGCTGCGGAACGCATATGGATCGGCCTTGTCGACTTCGTAGCCGTTGCGCGAGCGGATGAAGTACTTGTACTTGGCGCCCGGTTGCACGCCGGGTACGAAGCCTTCCCAGATGCCCGAGTTCTCGCGAGCGCGCAGCGGCTCGCCTTCGCGGCGCCAACCGTTCCACTCGCCCATGACGTACACGCGTTTTGCGTTGGGCGCCCACACCGCGAAGTAGGTGCCGCGCTGTCCCTTCACGGTGAGTGGGTGCGCGCCCAAATGTCGGTAGAGCCGGAAGTGCGAGCCCTCGTTGAACAGGTGCAGGTCGTCGTCGCTGAGCAGGCTCGCAAACTCGCCGCCAGCGCCTTTGACGATGAGTGGCGCCAGAGGACGCGCCGGAAACTTCGGTGCAGTGACCCTCTTCTTGACCTCGGGCTGGTTGGTCTTCGGCTTCTTCTTCATGTCGCGCTCCGCTCGCGCCGCGCCGAACTCGAGGCCCGCAGCACCTCGAGCACACCAGAGCGCTCGCACATCTCGGCCAAGGATACAGCAGCTCGCCGGCGCCAGTTCGGTCGCTCGCGCCACGTTCCCGGGATGTTTTGTGGCAACGGCTCGAGCCACAGGTCTTCGAGATTGAGCAGCAACAGTTCGCTGTCGCCTTCGGCCAGCAGCACCTGCGCGCCGCGCATCACGTCGTGCGGACTCGACGTGGCACCGACCAGGCCCCGCCGCTGCAGATACGCCTTCAGCACCGCGATGCAGTGTTCGCGACCGCTGCGACCCGCCGCCAATGCCGCATCGTCGATCAGGCCGAGCTCGCGCTGGTCCTGCAGGTCGTTGCCGGCCAGGAAACCCGCGAACGTCGGCATGTCGTGCGTGTTGAGGCACGCTGCGGCGCCCGCGGGCGACTTGTGCACGGGCGGTTCCTTGCTCGGATCGATCGAGAACTGGAAGACGTGCAGCCGGCTCAAGCCGTGGCGCCGCATCCGCGAACGGATCATCGGCGGCACGGTGCCGAGGTCCTCGCCGACGACGTGACAACCGGCGCGCGACGCTTCGAGGCAGACGATCGCAAACATCTCGTCGGCGGGATACTTGACGTAGACCCCAGCCGTGGCCGCCATGCCGCTCGGGATGCAGAACAGCCGGTGCAGCCCCATGACGTGGTCGAGGCGCAGGAGCTTGGCGTGCCGCATGTGGTGGCGCAGCACATCGATCAGGTGTCGATAGCCCTGCTCGCGCTGGCGCTCGGGGTGCGGCGGCGGGAAGCCCCAATTCTGGCCCTGGCTGAACAGCGGATCGGGCGGCGCGCCCGCAGCGACCCCACTGACAAACAGGTCGCGGTGCAGGAACGTGTCGAAGCCCGCCGGGTGCACGCCGAGCGGCAGGTCCAGGTAGAGCTTGACCCCACAGCGCTCGCCGGCTTCCCGTGCGGCCACGAGCTGCTCTTCGGCGAGCCACTGAGTGTAGGCGTGGTAGGTTTCGAGCTCGGGATCGAAGCTGTCGGGCCCGAAGCGTCCCGCTTGCAGTGCCGCCGGCCACGCCTGCCAAGCCTCGCCGCGCGCCGCTTGCACGGCGCGGAAGCGTGCGTACGCGGTCACGTCAACGCCCTTGCGGAAGGTGCGGAACGAGTCGCCGCGCGGTCCCGGCAGTGCCGCGAGTTGCTTGGCCAACGGTTGCAACACGGCTCGCACGAGTTCGACCGAAGCGCGGTAGTCGACGAGCTTCTGGGCCCGCAAGGTGCGCGCCCGTTCGGCAACATTCGCGAGCGCTTTGCGGGCCGGCTCGCACGCAGCGAGTTCGGGCACGGCGTTCACGTCGAGGAAGACCTCGTTCCAAAAGCAGCGGCTCAACGGCGAGTACGGGCTGAACTCGAACGGCTCGTCGAGGTTGGTCGCCAACAGCGGCAACGTCGACACGGCGGTGCCACCCTGACTGCCGCACCATTCGGCCAGCCGCCGCAAGCCACCGAAGTTGCCGATGCCGAGGTCGTCGTCTTCGCGCAGCGCGTGCAGCGGCAAGAACATTCCGATGCCACCGCCCGCCATGGCAGGAGCGCGCTGTGGAGCGCGCACGAGCAACGTCTCGTGCGTGCGACCGTTCACCTCGATGCTCAATCGGTGGTAGCCGAGGGGCAGCTTCGGCAACAGCAGCTCGCAGCGCGAACGGCGGGACACGATCTCGATCGGCAGCAGCTCGCGCGCTGTGGTCTCCCCTTCACCGACGGCCAGGACGCGCACCGACGACAGCGGCGCAGTCATCTGCAGCGGAATGCGCGACGCCCGCGGGCCAAAGCTCGCGACCACGGGTTCGACCACACGTTCGCTGCGCTCGGCCTGCAGCCGCCGCAACGCCTCGGGTGCCTCTGCGACAGCTTCGATGCCGGCACCGAGTGCCGCCGTCACCGCGAGCAACGCCTCGGTCGAAGCACGCTGCCGACGGTGGTCGAGATCGACGTAGGAACGCTGCACGCCGAGCAAGTCGGCGAGCGCACTGAGCGCGCGGGTTTCGCCAGCCACGCCTAGCCGATCTCCGACAGCGCGAGCTGGATTCCTGCGAGCGGGATGTGCACCCAGTCGGGCCGATTGTCGAGCTTGTAGGCGAGTTCGTAGATGGCCTTCTCCAGCCGATCCAGATTGAGCAGCGTCGCGATCTCCTCGGGCTTGAAGTCGGCGTGCTCTTGGTCCGCAGCCAGCGCGATGTACCTCTCCGCAGTGCGTCGACCCACCAGCCGCGCCGAATCGAGGTACGGCCCCACACTCTCGCTGACGATCGGCGGCGGCGCGCCGCGATTCGCTGTGGATCGTCGCGACTTCACGGAGCCAACCATACGAGTGCGAGCGACTGAGTCCAGGAACGAGTCGTCGCAGCGCTCGCAGTCCAGAGGGTGGCCTCTCGCGGCAGCGTCAGTGCAGTTCGGGTCTCAGTTCCGCCAACGTCTTCGACGCGACTGCTTCGCTCGCAGGGCCGAACTCGATCTTGCCGTCGCGGACCTCGGGTTTGGACTCGAGCGACTGCGCCCAGCGCACGCGGGCCCAGACCCGTGCATCCTGCCATTCATCGGCCGTGGCCTCGAGCGCACGCAGCGGACGCGCTTCGCCGCCGAGGATCTGCTGCGAGCGGCGCAGAGTGGCGGCGATGACAGACGATTGCCGAAGGCCTGCACGACCAGTTTCCACATCATCGCCAGCCGCGCCTCGCGCCGTGAGATCGGCGGCGTCAGCAGCGTCGTCTGCGCGTCGGGTGGTGCGAACTGGCCAGTACGCCCAAGCCTCTCACCTGGTCGCTGTCTCGTCCTGCATCCGGATATAAACCCCAGGGCCGCGTGTGCCAGCACAGCAACCGTCGGACGCGTAGGCCAGTGAGGGAGGACGATCCCCTGCAGCGCCACGCAGCGCCACCGAGCGGCCATCGCAGGGCCCGACAACTTTCAGGTAGGACGTCGAACATGCCCCCCTTCGCGTTCCTGCATCTCGGCTTCATCGGACTGCCCACCACTGGATACCGATACTCGCCACGCGGCACAAGGGGCGAGGGCCTGAGGAAGCTCTGCGGCAGCTCGGCCGAACTCTGTGTGGGGCCATTGCCGCGGCATGCCCTCGAAGAGCTACGCTTCCCGCTTGCCAACCTTCCACCTGATTTCACCACGGGGCCTGCTGCAAGGCTGCTTCCTGCTCGCCGCCACCAGCACCGTCTGCGCCCAATGCACGACGGCCTGGTCGACACCACAGCTCGGCCTCGGCGTCGCTGGCTCCATCAAGGCGACGACCACTTGGGACCCTGATGGCAGCGGACCACAACCCGTCGCGATCGTGATCGGC
>JBDSBS010000950.1:0-4708 GCA_039921435.1 Planctomycetota bacterium
ACAAGGACGGCGACCAGCACTACGACCTGCTGTCGGCGCTGCACAAGAGCTTGCGCAACTCGGATGTGCAGGCGGCGGTCTACTGGCTCGCTCGCGCGCTCGAGGCGGGCGCGGATCCCGTGCACGCCGCGCGCCGCATGGTGGCGATGGCGGCCGAGGACATCGGGCTGGCCGACCCGATGGCGCTGCAGGTTGCGGTCGCGGCGTTGCACGCGCTGCAGTTCCTCGGCTTGCCCGAAGGTCGATTGCCGTTGACGCAGGCGGCGGTGTATCTGGCCGCGGCGCCGAAGAGCAACGCTGTCTATCGCGCCATCAACACGGCGAGCGAGTTGGCTCGCAGTGGGGAGCAACATGCGATTCCGCTGCACTTGCGCAACGCGGTGACGGGCCTCGCGAGCGATCTCGGTCACGGCGCTGGCTATGTCTACGCTCACGACACAGCGGCCGGCGTCGCGCCGATGCCGTGCCTGCCGCCAGAACTGCGCGGGGCTGTGTTCTTCGAGCCCGGCGAGCGGGGCTTCGAGAAGAAGGTCGCCGAGCGCATGGCAGAGAACGAGCGTCATCGCCGAGGCAGCGGTGGACGGTGACCCTATGCGCAGTGGTCCGTTGGGATCCGGCAAGATTCTGTTCGGCGTGGCCGGTTGGTCCTACCCGGATTGGAAGGACGTCGTCTATCCGCGCAACTGCAAGGACACTCTGCGCGCGGTGGCGCAGCGCGTGCCGCTGATCGAGATCAACAACACCTTCTACCGGCCGCCATCAGCCAAGAACTGCCAGTCCTGGGTCGATCGCACCGCCGACCTCGGCACGCACTTCACGGCCAAGCTGCCGCAGGAGTTCACGCACACACGGCAGTTCGACGAGGCCCTGGTCGCGCAAGTTCGCGACGGCTTCGCACCGATGTGCGCATCGGGTCGAATGGTGGGCTTGCTGGCGCAGTTCAATCACGAGTTCCCGTTCACGGCCGGAGCCATCGAGTACGTGGCGCGCCTGGCGCGTGCGTTTGGCGCCGACGCACCGCTTTTCGTCGAGGTTCGCCATCGCACTTGGAACGCGCAGCCCGCGCTTGACGCGCTGCGTGGACTCGGTGTCGGCGTGCTCGCTCTCGACTATCCGGGCATGGTCGGCGGCTTCTCGCGCGATGTGACGGGCGTGCATGCGAGCGGCGTCGCCTACTTCCGCCTGCATGGACGCAATCGCGCGTGGTTCCGTCGCGGTGCTGGGCGCGACGAGGTCTACGACTGGCTCTACTCGGAGTCAGAAGTGCAGCAGATCGGCGAGCGCTTGCGGCGCATCGAAGCCGACAGCGCGCGCACGATCGTGGTGGCCAACAACCACTTCCAAGGCAAGGCGATGAAGCTCATCGAGGACCTCGCGGCTTGGTATCGCAGTCGCCAGCGCAGCTGAAAGTCAGGCGTCGATCTTCTGCATGACGTCAGCAACGAGCTTGCGCAGAGTGGCCGCCGACAGGTCGAAGCGCACGTTTGCCGCCGCAAAGAGCTCGGGCAAGGGGCGACTGCCCCCGAGCGACAAGGCCTGTCGATACGCCTCGATGGCGCGCGTCGGGTCCTTGCGGTAGTTGCTCCAGACCTGCAGAGCGCCGAGTTGTGCGATGCCGTACTCGATGTAATAGAACGGGTGGGAGAAGAGGTGCGTCTGCGCGATCCACTGCATGGCCAGAGCGTCGTCGTGGCCGCCCCAGTCGATCTCGCCGCCAAATCGGCGCCGGATGTCGAGCCAGGCGGTGCGCCGTTCATCGCCGGTGTGCTGAGGCTTGGCGTAGACCCAGTGCTGCAGAGCGTCGATGGAGGCGATCCAGGCCAACGTGCGCAACAAGCCCTCGAGATGCTTGCGATACACGCGGCGCGCGTCACTGGCGGAATACACCGTTCCGAGTTGCTCGAGCCCGAGCAGTTCCATCGACATGCTGGCGGTCTCGGCCATCTCGATCGGGTAGTCGCGGAAGGCGCCGATGTCGAAGTGCCGGCACAGCAGGGAGTGGAACGCGTGGCCGCATTCGTGCAGCAGCGTCTGCACGTCCTGATGCACGCCGACGGAGTTGGCGAAGATGAACGGGACACGTTCGTCCTCCAGCGGGTACTGATAGCCGCCCGGAGCCTTGCCCCTGCGATTCATCAGATCGAGCAAGTCGCGGCGTTCCAGTTCGCCGAGGTCGGCAGCGAAGCGCGGGTCGATCGCATTCAGGATGCGACGGCACATGGCCACCAGTTCGGACTGGGTCGTGAATGGACGGAGCGCGGGCTGCCCTTCGGGGTCGACCTCGAGGTCCCACGGGCGCAGCTTTGCGATACCCAGCCGCTTGGCGCGCGTGCGGTCCAACTTCTTGACGGCGGGCACGACACTTTCAGCGATGGCGTCGTGGAACTGTCGGCAAACCGTCTCGGTGTAGTCGTAGCGGCCCAGTTCTAAGAATCGGTATGGCGTGTAGGTGGTGAAGCCGGCGTTGCGGGCGATCTTGGTGCGCAAGGCCACGAGCCGGGCATAGATCCCTTCGAGTACGGGCCACGTTTGTCGGCGCGCGGCGAGGGCTGCGCAGAACGCACGCTCGCGCAGGGCTCGATCCGGACTCTCGTAGTAGGGGCCGAGCTGCTGCAGCGTCAACGTCGTGCCATCGAAGTCGACGGTGAGTCCACCCATGACCTCTTGCTGCTGAGTCTGTAGTTCTGCTTCTTGGCGCTGCAGTTCGGTGTTCTCCTCGCGAAAGAGGGCCACCTGGGTGCGTCGTCGCCGGATCAGCACTTCGTATTCGCGTTGATCCAGCGACGGCAGTGCCGGTGAGGCGAGGAGCAACCGGTCGAGCGCATCGGTGCGCACCTTGACGAGTGGCATGACCTCGTGCTCCATCGCCAAGTAGGCCGCCTTCGCCGCCGCATCGCTGGTGTCTCGGGTCATCCGGATGTAGCGCCGGGCCTGTTCCGCATCGATCCGTGACCGTAGTTCGCTCTCGTCGCGCAGCCATCGCTCGAGCTGCGCGGCAGTCGTTAGCGCGCGCGTATCGAGATCGGTGAACAAAGGTGCCAGTTCGCCCGCCGATCCTGCATCGAGGCCATGTGGCACGAAGTGTTGGGCGGGCGGGGCAAACTGCGACGGCAAGGGCACGTTCAAGGCAGCATAGGGATTTGTCGTGTCGGATGCCCGCGTCGGCGATCCATCGGGAGCCGTCCGGCTCGATCGGGCGCCCGCTGGTGTGCCACTGCGTGTCTCGTGCGCGCGACAGATCAGAAGCCCGGCGGCAACGGCTGCTTGACGAAACGCAGCGGTATCGGTGGTTTCGCGCTTCGTGGCGCCTGGCACGTCGATTGCCTGACGGCCGCCCGACCCGGAATCCCCCATGCAGAAACTCAACTCCCTGCTACTGATCTCGCTGGCCTTGTTGGCGAGCTGCGGCCACCGTTCACACGCGACACCGAGCGTGAGGAACGATCCGCCGCGCCTCGTCTCGATTCTCGTCGAGGTCTACGACCCGGTCACCAATTACGTGTGGGAGAATGTCTCGGTGCGAATCGTCGAGGCCGACCAGGAGTGGTCGGGGTGCACCTGCGCGAGCCCCTACGAGGATTGGTATCTCACGGACAGCAGCGGTCGCGTGTTGCTCGACGAGTACCTGTTGGCTGATGCGCAGGTTGGCTTCATGGAGGATGCCGATGGGCGGGCGATCCTCGGTTCGGGGCTCGGCGAGGACCAGGCGACCGTCGTGTTGGAAATCGATGCGTTGGGCTTCGTGCCAGTGATCGTCGAGGTGCCGCTGCGATGGAGCCGGCCGGATGTCCTCGTCGAGGTGCCCTTCCAATAGGCACCGGCCAATACTGCCGGCGGATCAAGTCCCCGCCCGCTGCCGCCGATTACCAGCCTGGCCCACGTTTGCCAGGGTAACGAATTTGGAAACGATCCTGCTGGTCATCGACTCTGCGGCAAGGACTCTTCCAAAAGGCGCCGCTGTTCGACATCTCGATCCACAGTGTCTACATCGGGGACGGGCTGCAGCGCTGCACTTTGACGGACGACGTCTGCTTCTTCGTTTCCTTTGCGGTGGGTGGGCACACCTTCTCGGTTGAGTTTCTCATGGTTGCGCGCAAGAAAGGGGGTGCTGGCGCCCAGCGGTTGCGCCTGAACAGCGCGCAGAGTTCGTGATCGGGACCTCCGCAGCGGGCAAACTCCACGTGTGAGCCGAGACGCCATCCACAATCCAGGTTTGCATCATGGTCGCCGGCAGCGCTTTCTGAATGCGCTGGGCGATGGGGTCTTGTTGTTGCCTACGTCCGCGGAGACCGTGCGCAATGGAGACGTGCTGCACGAATACCGGCCCGGCTCCGACTTCCATTTTCTGACGGGCTTTCCCGAGCCAGAATCGGTGCTCGTTGCGTGGCGCACGAGTCGAACGACTCACCGCAGCGTGCTGTTCGTGCAGCCGCGAGACAAGGCGAGAGAAACCTGGGACGGGCGTCGCTACGGCGCGCGAGGGGCGCGCCAGCACTTTGGCTTCGATGCGGCTCACTCAGTCGCGGACCTTTGGTCACAACTGCCGGAGCTGGTCGCCGGGCAACCACGGCTGTTTCATCGACTCGGCGCCGATGTGGCACTCGACCGCCGCCTGCTCGACATGTTCGCTGCCCAGGCCAGGCGCCACCGTCGGCAGCAGCCCGCTGCGCACCCTCCGATCGAAGACCCGATTCCGGCCCTGGCTCGG
>JBDSBS010000951.1:0-3827 GCA_039921435.1 Planctomycetota bacterium
AACCGAGGTCGAGCACGTGGCGCGGATGCAGGTTGGTCTGGGCGAACGCCAGGCCGTCGAGAACGTGTAGCACGATCGCCTGTTCACGGTCGCGCACGGCAGTGAGGTTGATCTGCTCGTTGAGCGCCAACATCGCATCGAGGTAGGCGAGCAACCGTTCGGCGCGGTCCTCAGGCAGGGTTGCGCCGAGTGATTTGGCCTGGGCCACGAGGGCGAGTGGTTGGTTGGCTGCGTTCACGAGCGGCGATCTTGGCGCCCGGCGGTCTCCATTCCCAGCGAACGGCAGCGAACGCGCGGTGCGGGCGGGCGAGCGTGCTTCAAAGCAGTTGGTCGGCCATGGCCGTGGCTTCGGCAGGGACCGCGGCAATCGGGCCCTTGCCGCGATCGCGCAGCAAGCGAAACACAAGAAAGGCGATCACCGGCCCACCGATCGCACCGGCCGCGGTGACGCGCCAGATGCCCGCCGGCGACCACGCGATGTCGACGAGCAACATGCAAGCGGCGAGCGCACAGCCGAGCCAAAGGCCGTCGCGCATCGCATGGGTGAGGTCGCGCAATCGCAGGCCGAGGATCGGCAGGGCATGCGCTAGCGAGAACGCGAGGGCGACGCCGATGGCGATGCACGCAGCGCCCGCGAACGCGGTGGTGCCGCCCCAGATCGCCGCGGGAATGCCGAGTGCGTAGATCGTCAGGCAGCGGAAGAACTGCGCCTTGCGATCCCATTTGGGTTCGCCGACGGCCCAGAACAGCGGGCCGACCACCGCCGTCAGGCCGGCGAGGCCGCCGTGCAGCGCCAGCAGCGCGAACAGTCCGGCGATGGAGCCATAGTGCTCGCCGAAAACGACGGTCGGCAGCGCATCGCCGCACCAGGCGAGCGAA
The DNA here is from genome assembly GCA_039921435.1 of Planctomycetota bacterium. GTDB lineage: Bacteria > Planctomycetota > UBA1135 > UBA1135 > UBA2386 > DASVAL01. Next base: position 880 of record JBDSBS010000951.1, read on the forward strand.
GCAGTCATGGGCATGCCGACGAGCAGGAAAGTGCGAACGGCGCCGAGCCACGCGCGCGCGAGGCGCGGTCGGTCGTGTTTGAGTTGTGCGTAGGCCGGCACCGCGACTGGGCCCAACACGCGCAGGAAGATGTCCTCGGGTAGCTTGGCGAGACGGCCGGCGAAATCGAAAACGGCGACCGCACCCTTGCCGGCGATCTTGCCGAGCACGAACGCGGGTGCCGTGAAGATCATCAGCAGCAAGAACGGCGCACCCGCTGCGCCGCGACCGTAGGTGAACAGTTCGCGGCAGACCTCGCGGTCGATGTGCAAGCGCGGGCGGTGGGGCGCGACGATGTAGCTGATCGCCGTGCGCAACACGGTGGTGCCGAGGTATCCCAACAACATCGCCCACACCGATCGCAGCGTGAACGCCAACACGATCGTCAGTGAAGTGCCGAGCAACACCGCGCAAAAGTCGCCGGTCGCCACGCGCCGGAAGGCGAGGCCCTTGAGCTGGATCGCGCGAGCCGGGCTCGACAGCCCGTCGACTAGGCCGTTGCCGGCCAGGGCCAGGAACAACCCCGGCACCCAATAGCGTGCATCGGTGTCGGGGTCCGAGAAGAACCAGGCGAGCGGATGCGCGACCGCGCACAACAGTGCGGTGATGCAGAGGCCGCGCAGCACGTGCACCGTGAAGACCGTGTCGAGGTAGCGGCGTTCAGCGCCGCGCTGCGACCAGATCGTGGTCTCCTCGCCCATGAACTTGGTCAGGGCTTCGATGGCGCCGATGCCGGCGAGTACGATGCCAAACAGCCCGATCTCCTCGGCCGGGATCAAGCGCGACAGCACGATCGGGCTGGCGAGCTGCACGATGCGCTGGCCGCCGACGCCGAGCAGCTGCCAGAACAGGCTGTGCACCGTGCGATGCCGCAGATCTCCGCTGGCGGGGTTCATCTCTTGGTTGCAGCGGTTCTCGCGCCGGGTCTCGTCGCTGCGCGGCCTTGCACGAACACCCGGTGCCAGGATTCGAGCACGAGCAGCGAATGCACCGTGAGCGCGTTCTGTTGCAGAGACTGCGGCGACTGCAAGAGAGACTGCAGCCACGCTGCGGGAAAGAACCCGGCCGCGAACGCGCCGCGATCCAGCAGTTGCTCTCGCACGATCGGCAGTTGGTCGCCGGCGAGCCACTTGCCGACCGAGTTGGGGAAGCCGTGTTTCTTGCGCGTGGCGATGGCTGGCGGCAGGTGGCGCGCGGCCAATTGGCGCAGCAGGACCTTGTTCTCGTGTTTGCCGCCGAACTTGTGGCGGCCGTGGATGCTCATCGCGAACTCGGCTACGCGGTGGTCGAGGAACGGCACGCGGCCCTCGATCGAAGCGCCCATCGTGGTGCGGTCCAGCAGGCTCAGTAGCTGGTGCGGCAGGTAGGTCTCGGTGTCGGCGCAGAGCTGCTGGTTGCGAGCATCGAGGCCGGCTGCGGCGCGAAACGACTCGGCGAGTTCTTCGAGATGGTCGCGCTGCACGAGCGGTTGCAGTGCCTGTCGGTCGGCCGCTGTCAGATGCGTCATCGCCAGCGCATGCCACGGCATGCGGTTCTGGCCGAAGCCGCGGATCGCGGCGCGCTCGCACGCATTGCGGCGCAGGCCGGTGGCCCGACGCGCGAGTCCGTCGCCGAACACGGTCGCCAGCAGGCGATACGCGTTCGCTCGCGCCGTCAGCCGGTAGTGCCCGTAGCCGGCAAACAGCTCGTCGGCGCCGCTGCCGGCCAGCAGCACCTTGACGTGCTGGGCGGCCGCGCGGGATACGAGCAAGGCTGGATAGAACGCGGGGTCGGCGACCGGCTCGTCGTTGAAGAACGTCGTGCGGTCGAGTTCGGCCAGGAAGTTGCCCGCGGGTGCCGAGATCTCGACCTGCTCGATGCCGAGCATCTGCGAGACTTGCCTGGCGGATTCGAGTTCGCCCGGATCCGTGTCCGGAAATGCGATCGTGTAGGCGCGCACGCGCGCGTCGCCGCGGTGTGCGTAGAACGCGATCAGGCTCGAGTCGAGACCGCCCGACAGGCTGATGCCGATCGGCACGTCGGCCATGAGCTGCAGCTTCGTCGCATCGGCGAGCAGTGCGTCGAGCTCGTCGAGACCGTCGTCGGGTCGGGCCACGGAGTTCGCCGCGAGGCGCCAGTAGCGCTCGCGCCGCGGTGCTTGTCCTTTGGTGAGCACGAGCCTTTCGCCGGGCAGCAGCTTCTCGACGCCGCGACACATCGTCGTCTGGCCCGGTACGTAGAACAGTTCGAGGAACGGTACGACCTGGGCTTCGTCGATCGCGGGCTGCACGAGGCCGCTCGCAAACAGGGTCTTCATCTCGCTGCCGAAGACGACGGCCTGCTTCGTCACCGCGAAATAGAGCGGTTTGATGCCCAAGCGATCGCGGTAGAGGCGGCAGCTGCCGTCGCGGCGGTCGAGCACGCAGATCGCGAACATGCCGTTGCAGAACTCGACGAAGTCGGGGCCGTAGCGCTCGTAGAGATGCGGCAGCACAGCGGCGTCCGAGCCCTTCTGCACGTGGATGCCGTGTTCTTGCCGCAGCTTCTCGCGCAGCTCGAGGTGGTTGTAGATCTCGCCGTTGAAGAATACCTGGATGCGTCCGTCGGCCGTGGCGACGGGTTGGTCGCCGGTGACCAGGTCGACGATCGCCAGGCGGCGGAAGCCGACGGCGGCAAAGTCCTCGACGAGCATGTTCTGGGCGTCGGGACCGCGGTGGGCGATGCTCGCCGCCATCGCTGCGGTGCGGGCAACGAGGTCTTCGCGCGAGGCAAACGGGGCGAGCAGGTAGAGGCCGGCAAATCCGCACATGGGGGCGAACATCCTATCGGTGCAATTGGCCAGATGCTGGAGTATCCAGGGCCGCCTGCAAGCCATCGACGCCAGCCTCGGGAGAAAGCCAGACGATCTCGCGCAAGCGGCGCAGCCAGGT
>JBDSBS010000952.1:0-10121 GCA_039921435.1 Planctomycetota bacterium
CGTTCGGCGTTCCAGTTCGAGATCTTCTGGTCCGTCGTGCCGCGGCCCGACGCGATCGAACTGCCGCGCGCAAAGAACGCGTCGAGCGACAGCGTCTGCCGCGGACCGGTCGCAAAGATCCACGTCATCGTGTCGGCGTGGCCAAACGGATGGCACGAGGCACACGAGCTCCAGTTGTTTTCGGACGCCATGTTGCGGTGTCGGTGCGTGTCGATCGTGCGCGGGTCGGTGCCCGCCGCGACGTTTGCCGACCCCTTCGCGATCGCGCCGCGCATTCCTGGTTCGTGGCCGGCCTTCGTCGTGCGGTGGCGGCACGGCAGCAGTACGTTGGAGATCAGGGTCGAGAATCGAACCGCATCACGCGCCGCGCCGACGAAACGCCGGCGGCTCCGCAATCGTGACGGCACCCGAACAATCGAACAGCGAGTAGCATGCACTTCGACGCATGCTGCCACTCGCACCTGTCACACAGGCGACCGACGAGCCATTGATCTCGATCCTGGGCTTCGCCGATCCGGTCAGCAGCCTCTCACATCTATTCGTCACGGTCTGGTTCGGAATCGCGACGATCTCACTACTGCGGTCCGCGCGCGGTCACCGCGGGCGGACGGCGGCACTGACGATCTACGCGGGCTCGGTGCTGCTGCTGTTCTCCATGAGTGGCGTGTTTCATCTGCTGCCGCACGACTCCGGCGGCCGCATCGTGTTGCAGCGCTTGGACCACGCGAGCATCTTCGTGCTGATCGCCGGCACCTTCACTGCCGTGCACGGGATCCTCTTCCGAGGGTGGCTGCGCTGGGGCGTCATCGCGTTCGTTTGGGTCGTGACGGCCACGGCCATCCCGTTGAAGACCGTGTTCTTCACGGAGATGCCCGAGTGGTTCGGGTTGACGCTGTATCTGGCGTTTCCGTGGCTCGGCTTCTTCTCGGGGTGGTTGCTCTGGCGGCGCCGAGGCGTGCGGTACATCTCACCGCTCTTGCTCGGTGGACTCGCCTACACCGCGGGGGCAGTGCTCGAGTTTCAGCGCTGGCCGAATCCGTGGCCCGGCGTGGTCCACGCCCACGAACTGTTCCACTTCTTCGTGATCGCCGGGGCGGCGTTCCATTGGCGCTTCTGCAGCACGATCGCGGCAGAGGTCGCAGACCAGAACGCTGGAGCGAAGAGCCGGTGATCGGCTACCTGTGGGCACGGCGTGAGGGTCTGGTCGCGCGCGCCCTGCGCCGCGCCACAGCTGTTCCCGGTTCTCGCGCACCCATTTGACGGGCCGGAGCGCATGGCGGATCGTGTACCGTTGATCCTCGCCGGTCCGCTCCCCGGTCCGGCGACGGATCGTGTTTCATCCATGCCAAACATGACCATGCCTCGTTCCTCCCTGTTCGTCGGCCTGCTGGCCGTCCCGCTCTTGGCGCAGTCGCCGCTCACGACGATCTATACCGGCGGTGTCAGCCTCGCGGCACCCGCCACGGTGTACTTCGACCTCGTGCTGAACGCGCCGCTGACCTTTACCCAGATCGACGTCAACTCGACGGCTACCGCCGGCGTGACGGGGACAATCGAGGTGCGCTGGGTGTCCAACACCTATGTCGGCAACGACACCAATGCGGCCGCGTGGACGCTCGGTGGCTCGGGGCCAGCGACGGCGGCAGGCCCCAACCAACCGACCGTGTGTGTGCTGACACCGTTCAGCCTGCCGCCCGGCAACTATGGCTTCGCCGTGACGCAGATCGGCCTCGGTCCGAACTACATCACCGGCAACGGCACCGTTGCACCGGGCTCTGGCACCAACCAGACCTTCTCGGTCGCCGAAATGACGATGTTGTGCGGCGCGAGTGCGGGTGGTCCCCCGGGCACCGCGATCTGCTGCCAACCACGCGTCTTCAACGGCAGCCTGTACTTCTTCGTCAGCGGCAGCGGCACGGTGGCCACGCGCACGCCGTACGGCACCGGCTGCTACCGGCGCATGGCGTCCTACTACGAGTTCTTCTCCACGTCAGCAGCGTTCGACCTGTCCAACAGCGGGATCAGCATGGTCCCGAGCGGCAGCGACTACGTGGTGCTACCGGGCATCACGACCTGGGTCGCACCGACGGCGGCGGCGACCACGTTGGCGCTGACCGACGACTCGCAGGTGGCGGTGACGCTGGCCAGTCCGTTCCCCCACGCGGGCGGCACGACAACGAGCCTCATGGTGTGCTCGAACGGCTTCGTGTCGGTCGCAACCGGCAATGGCACGACGTTCACGCCGGCCGTCGCGACCATGTTGAACGCGCAACAGACCGGTTGGTGGAACTGGCACGACTACAACCCGACGCTTGCCGGCGGTGGCCAGGTCAAATACGAGCAGGTCGGCAATGTCTCGTACATCACCTGGGACGGCGTCTGGGACTTCAGTGGCACGACGGCGGCCAACGCGAACACGTTCCAGTTTCAGTTCGATCGAACCTCGGGGGCAGTGCATCTGCTGTTCCAGACCATGAGCGCGCTGGGCAATGCCCGGCTCGTCGGTTACTCGCCGGGCGGTCCGTCCCTCGACCCCGGCAACGTGGATCTGTCCGTGGTGCTGCCAAACGCCATCACGCTGTCGAGTGCCGACTTGAACCCGCTGACGCTGACCGCTTCGGCGCGGCCGTTGATCGGCACGACGATCAACCTCGTCACGGCCAACCAGATCGGCACCAACGTCGGCGTCAACTTCCTGAGCCTGGGCCAGATCCCGGCGCCAGGTTTCGACCTCGGCGTCATCGGCGCGCCCGGCTGCCCGGCTCTGATCGACCTCAACCAGTCGCTCGGCAACGTCATCAGCAACCTCGGTCTGCCGGGCACGAGTCTGTCGGTGGTGATCCCGATCCCGAACCAGAACGGGCTGATCGGCGCGCAGGTGTTCACGCAGTCGGTGTGGCTCGCTGCGACCGCCAATGCGTTCGGCGCGCTGACGTCGAACGGCATTACGCTGGTGCTCGGCAACTTGTAGTCGAGCCCGCCGAGCCGCTGCGCTCACACTGTCGCAACAGCACCTCGGGAATGCCGGCTCTCTTGGTCTTGGCGGAACCGCCCCGCTTCGAACTCGCCGCTGTTCTCATGTTGATTCCGCAATGATGCACGCCAGGGCGCCGGCACAAGTGCCGATGCCTGGCTTCTGCCAGGTTTGCAGGCTTCCAAGTCTCTAGTCTTCCAAGCCCCGAGTCGAGGCAGGTCTCCGAGTCAAGGCCCCAAGGTCTCGGCCAGCGGTTGCGGAACTGCTGGGTCTCGGCGTCAACGCTGCGTCAACGCCCGGTGTCCCTGCGTCGCGTTCAAGACACGGCGACGCCTGCTTGCGGCAGCCACCGAGGAACCGCAGCCACTCGGCAAGGAAAGGCGTGTCGTCCCCGACGCGGCCAGTTCTTGGCGAACAGTTTTGGCGAACAGTTTTGGCGAACAGTGGCTCGAGCAGAGATCCAGTCCCCGCCAGCCGCAGCGCCATGGCCAGCTCTACGCGGCACAGCGAACGTCCGTCAGGGACCGCGGCGTGAAACCCCTCGATGCGCCAAGTCACTCGCCTGGGTATTCTCCGCCGCTGAGCGCTGACCGGATCCCACCCGAGTCATTCGGACACCTCTCGGCGGTTCAACGCTGGCGACGGGCTGCAGGCCACCCTACCGTACCCTCGCAATCGTGCCACCTCGTCGACCATGAAGATCGAAACAACCACGTCACCGTCTCACACAACCCTCGTCTTGCGTGGCGACTTCGAGACCGATGCCGCAGACCGCTTCCTGGGCGCCGTCGGCGAACTCCAGGCGGCTGGTTCCAATCGACTCATGGTGTCGTTCCGCTACGTGAAGTACATCAACTCCACCGCGCTCGGCGCCGTCGTTCGGGCCCGCGCCAATTGCCGGGCGAACGGTGGCAACCTCGTCATCGTGCGACCTTCGCGCTTGACCCATGACATCATCACGAAGATGGGGCTCGATAGCGTGCTGCCCCTCTTCGAGGACGAAGCGGCCGCCACCAACTTCCTCGCCGGCCAGGGCAACGCCCCCGAGACGGTCCCGGCGGGCCAAACAGCCGACGACGCGGAGCGCATCGTCGTGATGTTCTCGTTCGACGACGATCGAGCCAACCTGATACCGGGCAAGAGCCACCACGGCATCGGTCTGGTCGACTCGGTCGACGCCTCGAGCCTCGTCTTCCGCTGGAACCCGTCCCAGCACGCGTCCGACGCAGCGACCGCGGCCGCGATGTTCACGGCAGGTTCGACCATGCGAAACAAGCTGCAGATCAAGATGATCCGGAAGGGGTTCTTCGAGGCCGACAGCACCATCCAGGGCACGACCACGAACGAGTCCGGCGACGTGACCGTCACCGCCCGTTGGGCGCGCATGGCCGACGCCGACCGTCGCGCCCTCGAGCGCTACCGCGACGACATCGCCTTCCTGAAGACTCAGAAGGGCAACCGGTCCGCCGACGAAGCCAAGTAGTACCGGCGGACCCGCCGGCGGTCCGGGCGTTCGGGGCGGGCGATGCAAGCGCTCGTGCGGCCCGAAGACGCGGTAGGATGAAAGGCAGTAGGATGAAGAAATGGCACGAATCCTCATCGTCGAGGACAGCGAGATCGACCGGATCCTGGTCCGCAGCGTGCTCGAGAAGCAGGACACCATCGACGACGTCGAACTGGTGATCGTGACCGACGCGCGCGCGGCGTTGGCGAGCATCGAGGCACAAACGCCCGACGTCGTCGTGACCGACCTCGTCATGCCGGACATGGGCGGCCTCGAACTGCTCGCGGCCATCAAGCACCGTCATCCCCTCATCCCCGTCATCGTGATGACGTCGCGCGGCACGGAAGAAACCGCTGTGGCCGCGCTGCAGCGCGGCGCAGCCAGCTATGTGCCGAAGCTCAACCTCGCCGACATGCTCGTCGAGACGATCGAAGGCGTGATCGTGGCCTCCGCGCGGCGGCGCGGCCGAGCGCGACTGATGGAGGTCATGGTCGAGGCACACGCATCGTTCGTGCTCGAGAACGACCGTGCGCTGTTCCGCCCCTTGCTCAACTACCTGCAGGACACGATGTCCGAGTTCGGGCTCTTCGACGAGACCGAGGCCATGCGCGTCTGCGTGGCGATCGAAGAGGCACTCAACAACGCCGCCGAGCACGGCAACCTCGAACTCGATTCGGCCCTGCGCGAACGCGATTTCCGCGGCTACTTCGAGACCCTCAAGCGACGCTGCCACGAAGCGCGCTACCGCGAGCGCCGCATCTGGTTCCAAGCCCACTTCTCGCCCACGGAGTCCGTGTTCTACATCAAGGACGAGGGCAGTGGCTTCGATCGCACGACGTTGCCCGACCCCACCGACAAAGAACGCCTCACCGCCGCGAGCGGCCGCGGCCTGACCCTGATGCACGCCTTCATGGACGAGGTCGAGTTCAACGAGAAGGGCAATCAGGTGCGCATGATCAAGCGCAGAGCGCCGGCGGCGTCGTGACCCCAGCGGTGGAGCCCCCGACGACGAGACCTCCGTCGACGGTGCCATTCCACCGCTCGATTCGCGGACGACTCACGATGTTTCTCGTGTCGCTGATCGTCAGCACCACCGCGGCCCTGACCATCGCCGACTACATCCTCCTGCGCGAATTGTTGCGCGGCAACCTCCAACGGCAGCTCCAGCTCTACGGTCAAGGCCTCACCGAGGCCATCGGCGCCTTCGCCAACCTACAACAGGAACGCATCCAGTTGGTCACTAGTCGCACGCGACTGCGACAGGTGCTGGCCGAGCAGCGGGCCGGGAAGATCACTGCGGACGAATGCCAGAGCCGGACCCAACCGATCCTGCGCGATGCCACCAACAGCACCGGGTCGTTCCGCTCGATTCGCATCGCGGGGCCGGACGGCCGAGTGGTCGCAGCGAGTGAGACGGCGGCGTTCGGCACGGATGTCGCGAACGACGAAGCGTTTCTCGCCGGCCAAGAGGGCGTGCACATGTCCACGCCCGAACGCACGAGAGCCGGCTTCCTCGCGACGCTCAGTGCGCCGGCCAAAGCCGCGGACGGCACCTGGCTGGGCGTGGTCCTCGTCGAGACCGACGCCACCCAGCTGCAGCAACTCGTGCGAGCGATCGTCAGCGGCTATGCCACTGCCGAGGTGCGGCTTGCCAGGCATGAGCACGACGGGATCAGGTACCTGCTGCCGATCCCCGAAGCCGACGCCGAGGCCACGCCCGACGCGGAGGATCCCGCGATGGAACGGGCCCTGCGCGGCGAAAAGGGCTTCCTCGACAGTTCGTTCTTCCGCGGCCGGCACGTCGTCTCGGCCCATGCGCCGAGCGGCTATCGCGACTGGGGCCTGGTCGTCCAGCTCGACGCCGACGAGGTGTACGCACCCACCGGCATGCTGCTGTGGCCAATGGTCCTGATCGGGCTCGTATCCTGCTTCGTGGCGATCTTCGTCGGCTCCCGGCTTGCCACTGGTTTCGCGCGGCCGATCCGCCAGCTCTCGGACGCGGTGGTGGCCGTCGGGCTCGGCGAGTTTGGCATCCGCGCAAACCCGACCACTCGAGACGAGGTCGGCATGCTCGGGGAGGCGTTCAACCACATGGCTGTGTCTCTCGATGGCTTTCGCACGCAGATGCAGGATCAGGTCGCGACGCGCACCGAGGCTCTGCAGCGTTCGCGCGAGCAGCTCGAGGTCGCCAAGGAACGAGCCGAACAGGCCAGCAGCGCCAAGACCCGCTTCCTGGCCGGTATGAGCCACGAGATCCGCACGCCGATGAACGGCATCATCGGCATGACCGAGATCCTGCTGCACTCCGACCTCGGCAAAGAACAGCGTCGGCGCCTACAGATCGTCTACGAGTCGGGTCAGGTGCTGCTGCGGCTGCTCGACGACATCCTGGACCTGTCGAAGGTCGAGGCGGGCAAGCTCGACCTCACCGATCGAGACTTCTCGGTCCGCGAGCTGGTTCATGGGCTCCTGCAGTCGTTCGAACCCGCGGCGAACAAGAAGGGCCTCGAATTGCTGGGCACGGTCGCCGAAGAGGCTCCGGACCAGGTGCGCGGAGATTCGAATCGCCTGCGTCAAGTCCTGACCAACCTGATCGGCAACGCGATCAAGTTCACAGAACACGGCTCGGTCAGCGTCGAGGTCCAAGTGGTCCCCACCGACGAGCTCGGCTACCGCCTGATGGCGGCCGTCCGCGATACCGGCATCGGCATCGCCGAGCAAGAGCAGGCGTTGGTCTTCGAGAGGTTCCACCAGGTCGGCCAGGTGACGGGACAAGCGCCCTCGGGCAGCGGACTCGGACTGACGATTTCGACTCGCCTCGTGCAACTGATGGGCGGCGAACTGTCCCTGGAGAGCGAACCCGGCAAGGGCAGCGTCTTCACCTTCGATGTCAAGTTGGCCCACACCGAAGGAGCACCGGATGCGCGGCCAACGCCCCAAGACATCGCCCCCCCTGCCGCGCGTTACCGAGTTTTGATGGCCGAGGATGGCGAAGTCAATCTCGAGGTCGCGAGCACGATGCTCGAGCTGCGTGGCCACCAAGTGCTGGTCGCCCGCAACGGCAAAGAAGCGCTCGCGATGCTCGATTCCCACACCGTCGATGTCGTGCTCATGGACGTGCAGATGCCCGAGATGGACGGCTTCGAGGCGACCCGACGCATCCGCGCCAATGAACGTGCTTCGGGCCGGCATCTGCCGATCATCGGCCTCTCGGCGCACGCACTGCGCGGCTTTCGCGAGACCTGCCTCGACGAAGGCATGGATGACTTCCTCACCAAGCCGGTTTCCATGCGCGAACTGTATCGAGTGGTCGAAGCGTGGGGGCAAGGCGGGCCGGCGAGAGGTGAGCCCGCAGCCGCGAATGCTCGCAGCGCAGATGAACCTGGCATTGGTGAACCTGGCGCAGACGAACCGAGCGCTGGGGAATCGAGCGTTGGGGAACCGGCCGCACCATCCCTGGATGGCGCACGCGCCATCGCTCTGCGGCGCCTAGGCGGCATCGAAGCAACGCTACGGGCAGTCGCGCAGGCGTTCGCCAACGAAGCGCCCAAGCTCCTGGAGCGTATCGAGGCCGCGTTCGCTGACAACGCCAGGGAACAAGTCGAGCGCGCGGCCCACACGCTCAAGGGCGCCGCCGATGTGCTCGGCTTCGAGTCACTCGTCGCGCTGGCACTGAAGATCGAACGGCAGGCGCGGCGCGGCGAACTCGAGGCAGCGCGAGAATCGTCGCGAGAGCTGAAACCCGCGGTCGCCTCTGCGTTGGCAGAGGTGGCCGGCTGGTAGCGGTCGCCGGGGCAGGTCGTGGAGCGCCGCGTCAGATCAGAGCACCAGCGTCACCGGGACCGGGTTGCTGGCATGCACGTTCTGCAGCGACGAGTCGAAGACCAGATGCGCGAAGCCGATGTGGAGGCCGACCAGCGCCGGCGTCAGCAGCCCCGGATGCGCATGCCGCGCAGCAGCGAGCCATCGTCGAGCATGTGCATCGTCGTGACCTGGGTGCCGGGCGGTGCCGGGCCAGCTGTGCACGACAACGCCCTGTCCGTCGACCATCTGCGTCTGGTTGGCGCCCGATGGCGAGAAGATACGCAGGCCCGGCGTCTGGCTTCGGGTCGCGCCCGCCACGGCCAATGCGATCCCCACTGGAAGGACTTGACGAAGCATGTGAGCAAGGATCGTCGGCGCCCGCGCCAGAGCAACTCCGCGAACCCGTAATCCCCGCGATTGCGTGCCGACCGGATGGCCGCCGATCGTCGAGCAGCGGCTCGCCGAGCGGTTCGTAGGAGATCAGCGGGCCCACACACGGAGCAGGCGCGGCGCCAGCTGTGCCAACGGAAACGCCAGTAGCTCGCCGGGAACTGCCGCGCCCCGCACGAAGCCCTCGGCGAGCCAGGGCTCGAGCAATTCGGGGCGATTGCTCAACACGTGGATCGGCACGTCACGAGTCGTGTCCGGCGGCACGACCAACCGAGAGATCGGCGGTTGATGGTCGCCCAGCAACACCACTACCGATGGGCGTTGCAGGCGACGCGTGAAACCGATCGCGGTTCGCAGCGAGTACGCAATGGCATCGCGATAGGCCCGAACGACGTCGGGATCGCTGGCCATCGCGAAGAACGATGCGCCCTGCCCCTCGGCCGGCGGCGTCTCGAATGTGTTCGCCCCGATGTTCCAGTCCTCGACGAAGGGAGGCAGCGGCTTGAACGGACCGTGACTCGACGCGGACAGGAACGTCGTGAACAGCGGTGTCTGTGCTGGCGCGATCACGTGCTCGAGCAGGTGGTGCAACACGAACTGGTCGGGCACGACCCCGAAGCCATAGCGGAAACCCGAGTAGCCGAATTCGAGCTGAGTGATGCTCTGGTCGAAGCCGTAGAACGCCTGCCCTTCGGGCCAATGACGGTCCATGGCGGGCATCGCTTCGACCGTCGTGTAGCCGGCGGCACGGAAGAGTTTCGGCAGAGCCAACGTGTCGCTCGCCAACAGCAGCTCCCAGGTGCGCCGGTCGGCCACTCGCAGCGAGCAGAACAACTCCGCGTGCGCCAGCCACGAAGCGCCGCCGTTGATGGCAGGTTCGCATGCGGAGGAAACGATCGAGAACCCCGCGCCGGCTGCTTCTTGCGCCAGTTCCTGCCACAGCGATGCCATCGCCGGAGCGAGATCGGGATTGCGCAACGCGACGCGCCCGTACGACTCGACGATGATGACGTGCACGTCGGCCAGACCGAGGCCGCGCAGATCGTGGGGCGCAGCGGCGAGCCGTTCGCGCCCTTCGTCGATCGCGCGGTGGATGGGTTCGTCACTGGGGGCTGGGTCCTGCCAACGCTGCACGGTCTGCCATACATCGACGGCCAGCGACGGGGCGAAGGGCTCGGCTATGTACGCACTCAGTCCCGCGACGCCTTGGGCAACTCCACCGGCGATCGCAACCGCCGCGAACATCATGACCGCGATGCCGGCGCGCGCGCGCGACCCGGTGTGCCTGGCCAGGTGCGTCAGGCAGAGAGCGAGCAGCATCTGCAGGGCCAGCAGGCCGACGATGCCAACGCCGACAACCGCCCAGGATGGCCATCCCGACTGCACGCACATCAGGTGCACGAAGCCGGGAAACTCCGCCAGGTACGCGAGGGAGAACGGCACGTGCGG
>JBDSBS010000953.1:0-2663 GCA_039921435.1 Planctomycetota bacterium
CGACCTCGAGCAGTTCCGCCATGCCGGCTGGAGCAGCCTGGTCGAGCATGCGGATGCGCTCCGCGGTTTGATCGATGTCCTCGGCGAGCTCTTCGTACTGGGTCTCGAACAGGCGGTGCAGTGAGTCGAACCTGCCGCCAACGAGGTTCCATTGGCACATGCGCGTCTTCTGGTAGAGCACGTGTTGGTCGGCCAGCAGCTTTGCTAGCAACGCAGCTACGGCGACCCGAGGGCCGTCGCCGAGGCCGATGTGGATGGCGCCGCTGTCGGTACCGATTGCGGGGGTGCCAACTTGGTCAGCGCCGCGACGAGGCTTGTGAGCGTTTTGGTGCACGCTCGTACGAGGTCTTGGAACTGATGTGCATCGCTCGCAACGACCTTGCCAGGCACGGCGCCCGCCAGCGCAGAGGCCACGCGGCTGCCGCGCGACCCCCGCGGCCGGTCGTTTGTAGAACTGGTACACGTTGCTCTGTCGAAGCCGCCACTCAGACCCGCTTTCCCGGTCTTCTGCGGTCCGATCTGACGCCGAGGCGCGCGGCACGTTGCTTGCCCTTGCAGGCCAGTGCAGCAATTGCCGCGCGTCCCAGCCTCAACCCAAGGAATCACCATGTTGTCCTGGTCCCTCACGTTCTTCGTCTTGGCCGTGATCGCGGCCCTGTTCGGCTTCGCCGGCATCGCCGGTACCGCTGCCTGGATCGCCCAGATCCTGTTCGTGGTGTTCCTGGTGCTGTTCATCGTCTCGCTCATCACGGGACGTCGTACTCCGGCCTGACGTTGGGTTGCACGCACCACCAAGCGCCCCACACCCCGTGTCCGCGGAAACGAGAGTCCCCGCTCTGCCAGGCTCGCCTCGCGCGCCCCTCGTCGTGCTCGTGAGCCTGGCGGCAGTCTGGACGGCCTACTTCGCCAAACCGGTCCCTCGCGCCGATGGCCATCGCGGTCCTGCTCAAGTTCCTCTTGAGCCCGCTGATGCGGAGCCTCAAGCAACGCATCGGCATGCCAATAGCGCTGTCCGCGGCTTTGCTCGTCGGTGGTATGCTCGCCGGTCTGTCCCTGCTGACGGTCAGCATCGTACCCGCGGCGATGCACTGGACCGAGGAGGTCACCATGGGATTCCTATGGGGCGTCGCCGGGTTGCTCCTCGCCGTTCCGGTGCTGATGCCTCGAAGATCACTTGCGAGCACGTTCCCGCGTGGCGGTCGATGCAAGTCGTGCTCGAAGGCAGGCCGACGAAGCGCAGCCCCGATCCAACGTATCTTCGCCTGCTGATACCAACTTTTCTTCCGCGGCCAACCAAAGGTCGAATGTGACCCCGTTCCCCATCCACCCGCGACACCTCGACCACATTCGCCGTCACCTGGCGGTGTTGATTGCGCGGATCGAAGACGATTGTATTACCGCCAACGACCCGGAATTGCGTCGACGACTCGAAGGCACGAGCGCATTTGCCCACGACCTGCTCGACAAGGTCAGCTTGGCCGAGCAGGCGGTCGCCGGTCACGGCGACGTCGTGGAGGTGCTGGCTCGCCTGGACGAGCGCCTCCGCCAAAGCCACGCTCGCATCGACGCGATGCACGATCAACTCGAACACATCGGGACGCCAAAGCGGCCCAACCCGCACGAGCAACCGAAGGGGTCGGGATCGACGATCGGTGATGCCGTGCGCGATTCGTTCCTCAACATGGGTGAGTAGCGAACTCGGCGCCCACCGCCCCACACGCCTCTTCGGAACCAACCGACAAACCAAGGCAACGCTGGCAAGGAATTGGTCGCGCCACTCGGCGCGCGCGCCTTTACAGGCAGTCTGATCGGCTTCGTCCCCGTCTGCTTCCTACTCTACTGGCTGCTCGGCGGCTTCGGAGCGAAGCGCCTCGGGGATGGAGGGGTTAGTCGCGACATCGCCGATCCGTGGGGACTAGCTCGACGAGTTGTTGGAGCTTGGCGACGCCGCAATCGCCCTCAACAGCGTAGAGCAGGGGCGAAACGGGCTCAACAGCCGACACCCGTGGGCAATTCACGATGGTCAGAACGTCCCGAGCCTCGAGAACTGGCTGACGCAAGAATCCGCGTTGGCCGCGATCCGTTCGCTGGTGTCGCTGCAGAAGGGGGCGAGTTTCCTCCGACGAGCCGTGGTTCTTCGGTTCTTCAGCGTCTCCGCACCCGGGTAGGCAGGCCCGCGCCTGGGTCTATGGACCTTGTATGGAACCAACCACGAGGTGGGTCCGATAATGAACGGTGGGGTCTGATAATGAACACGGTCGGTCACGGCACGGAGCACGCGGGGAGATTTGTGGTTTGTGGTGCGGCTGTGCCCAGGCTTGTGGTATTGGTAACAACTCGGGAGCACGAGCTGACGCACTCCGCGGTGACCCGAACCCACAGAACTCCCTATACTTGTGGTGGACTAGCTCTCAAACGTTGCACGAAGGCACACGATTCGGCAAGCGGCACGCGAGTTGCCTACGATGGTCATGCGATCACCAACACTGCATCAAGCACCTGTCCTTCTCTTCGCTTGCGTCTTCGTTGGCTGCGCCAGTCCATCGACCGTGGCGACGCCGAAAACGACGTTTGCGACGCCATCTCACGAAACTGTGGTCGACGACCGCACCTCGACCGTCGACGCCCCGCCGCCGACGAGCTTCGAGACGCAGCGCCAGAAG
>JBDSBS010000954.1:0-9025 GCA_039921435.1 Planctomycetota bacterium
TGCCGCTCTCGCCGAGCAGCAGCACCGAGGCATCGGTGCGCGCGGCGCGTTCGAGCATCGTCATCGCTTCGCCGAACACCGGCGACGCGTAGAGCAGCCGCCGGCCCGCCACACCCGAGCGCAGACGCTCCTTGAGGCCCTCGTTGCGGTCCTTCATGCGCCGGTGCGCCAGCGCCTTGGCGACGCGCTCGAGCAGGTCTTTCTCGGCGTAAGGTTTGGCCAGGTAGTCGAAAGCTCCCTGCTTGATCGCGGCCACCGCCATCTGCAAGTCGGGATAGCCCGTGATCAACAGCACCTCGACGTCGGGGTCGCGCGCCTTGATCGCGGCGAGCAGTTCCATACCGCTCATGCGCGGCATGCGCACGTCGCTGACGACGAGCGCGAACTCGTGCGCGGCCATCAGCCCGAGTGCCTCGGTCGCCGACGTCGCGCAGCGTGCCTCGTGGCCAGCGCGCTCGAGGAAGAACGCACAGGATTCGGCGAGGTCCGGCTCGTCGTCGACGACGAGAACACGCTCCCCCGCCATGCTCAGCTCTGGCGACTGCGCTGGCAGTCGCGGCACGTGCCGTAGATGCGAAGGCTGTGTCGCGCGATGCGAAAGCCGATGCGCTTGGCGGCGGCTTCCTGGCGCCGTTCGAGCTCGTCGTCGCGGAACTCGACAATCTTGCCGCAGGCCTCGCAGACCATGTGGTCGTGGTGTTCGTGGCCGATGACGTGCTCGAACCGGCGCCCGCCGTCGCCGGTGTCGAGCCCTTCGACGAAGCCCGCCTGCTCGAGTACGAGCAACGTGCGATACACCGTGGCGCGCGAGACCTTCGGATCGACCTTGCGGCAGCGCTCGAGCAGTTCGTCGGGCTTGAAGTGCTCGTGCGTGGCCAACGCCATGCGCACGATCAACGAGCGCTGGTTGGTCCAGCGAAAGCCACGCTGCCGCAGGTGGCTCTCGACGATGCTCTGTTCCTGCTCTGGCTTCACCGACGCAGCACCATAGCCAAAGCGCCGCGCATGCTCACGCCTTCTGCCCGATGTCGCGCCGGTAGTGCATGCCGGCGAACTCCAACTGCTGCAGCGCGCCGTAGGCCCGAGCGCGCGCCTCGGTGACATCGGCGCCGAGCGCTGTGACGGCCAACACGCGCCCACCGGCCGTCAGCACGTCGCCACCCTTCTTCGACGTGCCGGCGTGGAAAACCTGCAGGTCATCGCCGACCGGCAGGCGGTCGAGGCCGAAGATCGGCATGCCCTTCTTGTAGTCACCCGGATAGCCACCACTGCAGGCGACCACGCAGACGGCGACGCGCGGGTCCCATACCGGCGGCTCCTGGGCCTCGAGCTTGCCCTCGGCCGTCGCGAGCAGCATCGGCACGAGGTCGCTCTGCAGCCGCATCAGCAGCGGCTGCGTCTCGGGATCACCGAGCCGGCAGTTGTACTCGAGCACGCGCGGGCCCTGCGTCGTCAGCATGAGCCCCGCGTAGAGGAAGCCCTGGTACCGCCGGCCCTCGCGGTTCATCGCATGCACGGTCGGGAAGATGATCTGCGATTCGATCTGGCTCGCCATGCGCGGCATGATCGGCACCGGCGTCACCACCCCCATGCCGCCCGTGTTGGGTCCCTTGTCGCCGTCGAGAGCTGGCTTGTGGTCGCGCGCCGGTTCCCACGGCACGATGGTGCGGCCGTCTGTCAGCGTGATGATCGACACCTCGGCACCTTCGAGGAACTCCTCCAACACGACGCGCGAGCCTGCCTCGCCAAAGCGCCGCTTCTCGAGCGACTCCACGACCGCTACCTTCGCCTCGGCCGAGGTCTTGCACACGACGACGCCCTTGCCGGCGGCGAGGCCCGAGGCCTTGACGACGATCGGGCCGTCCTCGCGGTTGTCGAGGAACGAACGCGCCAACAGGTGGTCGTCGAAGACCCAGAAGCCCGGTCCCGGGATGCGGTGGCGGCGGCACAGTTCTCGCGCGAAGGCCTTGCTGCCCTCGATCTCGGCGGCGGCCTTGTTTGGCCCGAAGCAGACGAGCTTGTGCTTCTGGAACTCGTCGACGATGCCCGCACACAGCGGCCCCTCGGGCCCCACCACGGTCAGGTCGATCTTCTCGCTCACGGCGAAGCGCACGAGCCCGGCGATGTCCTCGGCCTGGATGTCGATGTTGTCGGCGAACAGGGCCGTGCCGGGATTGCCGGGCGCACAGTAGAGACGGTCTACGAGCGGCGACTTCTTGATCTTCCAGCAGAGGGCGTGCTCACGGCCACCCTGACCGACGACGAGGACTTTCATGGGCAAGTTGGCAAAGGGTCGCGAAGTCGTTGAGGCTACGGACGCGGCGCTCACGGCGAAAGCACGATGTTGTGCACTGGTGGGCACTGGTGGGCTCGCACTGCGGAGGTCGCATTGCGGGCTCGCACTGCAGGGCTTGCACTGCGGGGCTTGCACTGGCGTCTGGCCTGCTGCCTGGCCACGATGCGCGCATGCACACGATCGTCAGCGAACGCGATCGCGCGGCGAAGAAGGTCGCAACCTAGATGTCCATACCGACCACCCAACGCTGGTTCCGACGCGCTCTCTCACTGTGCCCGGTGCTGATCGCCATCTTGTGGCTCGCCGGCATATCGCACTTTCGCAACTACACGCTGAGTCCCACCGAGTGGGCCGTGATCGTAGTGAGCGCGTTCGCCCTGCACATCATCAGCAACCGTCTGATGCGCCCGCGGCCGCTGCCACCACTGCCCGAACACACCGTTCCCACAACGCTGGCGGCACTCGCCGCGGCGATCGTCGCCTGCCTGGCCGTAGTCGTCGGCGGCACGCTCGAGTGGCTCGTGCAGCCGTATCGCCCGAGCGAGACGAGCTGGGCCCTGCGCACGACCTGGCACGCTGCGTGTGCCTTTGGGGCGAGCTACTGCGCGTTCTTGGTGCGGTTGCTGGCACACACTCGCCGGTTGCCACCCAAGCCGTAGCGGCCTGCGGCGGTGCGGGCGAACGTCACTCGGCGAGCAGCTTCATGCCGCCCTGCGCCACGCCAACCTGGCTCGCTGCACTCGTTCGCCGCCCCACGGCCGCAGCGTCGCAGCGCCCGGCCAACACATCGCGCCATGCCGCGAGCACGCGAGCCACTTCGCCGGCCCCTTCGCGCACGAACTCGACGCGGAACCGGCGTACGCCCGCCACCAGCAGGTTCGTCGCCCACGCTGCACTCTGCTGCGGCGCGTGATGAAACACCGTGTTGCGGCAACCGACATCGACGATGACGGGGTGTTCGCGGCCCTTGTGATCGCGCAGGGAGACCTGGTGTTTCTCACAGGGCCGACCGCACGAACGGAAGTCGCGACCGTTGCTGAGCAGGTGCGAATACACGCAGTGCTCGGTGTGGAACGTCGGGATGCGGTGGTGCGCGACGATGGCCAGCCGATCGGCCGGCATGTTCTCGACCATCGCAAACAGCTGCTGCTCGTCGAGGTCGAACGACGCGGTGATCGTCTCGAGGCCGAGGCCGAGCAGGTGGCGCGCCGTCAGCGAGTTGGCGGCGTTCAGCGAGAAGTCCCCGTGCAGCACCGTGCGGTCGCCAGCGCTGCGGAATGACAGGTAGCGCATCAGGGCGCCGAGATGGCGCACCAGGATCCCGTCGGGCTGCAGGCGGCGAATGCGTTCGACGAGCGCGTCTTCGCCGGGTTTGCCGATGCGCGTCGTCGCCACGGTCACGGTGAGTCCCGCGGCACGCGCGCGTTCGACGGCAAGGCCGAGGCCCGTGAACTCCATCCAGTCGAGTTCGACTTCTTGGCAACCGGCCGCGATGACGGCCTGCAGCTGCTCTTCGCTGCGCACGAGCGGCACGAGCTGGGGCTCGGCGGCAAGCCGTGCCGCGATGTGCTCGCAGGCAGCGCGCACGCGCGGGATCGCGGGGCGGGGGTCGAGCGTGCGCACGGGCCCACGTTCGAGCTGCGGCAGCAAGTCGGCGACCAGTGCGCGACGCAGTTCCTTGAGTTCGCTGGCCGGCACGTGCAGGCCTTCGCCGAGTGCGTGCACGTCTAGCGCGCCGAGACGGAACGGTGTACCGCCGAATGCGCCGAGCTTGTCGGCCAGCAAGAACGCGTCGAGGCCACTGCCGCGCGCAGGCTGCAATGGGGTGGTGCCGAGCGCAGTCGCACGGTAACCGCGGCACGTCGCGTGCACGCGCAGCGGCTGGCCGAGACCACCTTCGACCACGAGGTCCACGGGGTTGCGCCCTTGGGGCTCGGGCGCTTCGTCGCGAACCTCGCGCGCCGTGGCCGCGGCCAGCGCCGGATCGTTCGTCGCAAACACGCGATCGCCCACGCGCACGCGCGACAGGTCGGGCCCCGGGTTGCCAAACCCGAGGCGCAGCTCGTCACCGCGCTGCTCGACGAAGAACACAGCACCACCGGGCTCGTTCTTGTCCTCGGGATCACCCTGGTCGAACACGACGCCCATGCCGGGCCGCAGCTCCAGCGGGGCTGGCTTACCCACCGCCGGCAGCGGCGCGGAACGCTCGCCGACCGGTTGCTCGGGCCGAGTCTCCATCGCCAACCCACCGGTCCACGGCCGACCCTGCGCATCGGGCCGCACAAAGACGTCGTCACCGGCGATGCGTACAACGCGACCGACGAACACGCCGCGGTGCTTGGGGAAGCGCCCTTCGATCAGCGTCTGGTGGTCGCTGCCACCGAAGAACCCGTCCGAGAAGCCGCGCGAGTACGACAGCGACATCAACAGCAGGTCCTGCGCGAGCTGCCGTTCTGCCGCCTTGCGCGTGGCGGCATCGTCAGCTCCATCGACGAGCGCGTCGACCCAGCGCCGATAGCCACCCACCGCCGTCGCGACGTACTGCGGCCCCTTCTGTCGGCCTTCGATCTTGAGCCCGTGCACGCCCACGGCAAGCAAGTCCGGCACCGCGCGCGCGCCGGCCAGGTCCTTGGGACTCAGCAGGTACTCGACGTCGCCGAGCGGGCGCTGTTCGCCATCGACGATCAGTTCGTACGGCATGCGGCAACTCTGCGCGCATTGGCCGCGGTTGGCCGAACGGCCGCCCCACGCTTCGCTCGTGAGGCACTGACCGCTCCACGACACGCACAGCGCTCCGTGCACGAACACTTCGAGCTCGAGCGGCGTGCCGGCCGCAAACGTCGCGATCTCGGTGACCGAGAGTTCGCGCGGCACGACGATGCGTGTGATGCCGAGTGCTGCAGCGAACGCGGCTGCTGCGGGCTCCGCGATCGTCATCTGCGTGCTCGCATGCAGTTCGAGTTGCGGACACACGGCGCGCGCGAGCAGGCACACCGCGGGATCCTGCACGATCAGCGCATCAACGCCGGCCGCGGCAATGCCGCGCAGCACACGTTCAAGGGCCGGCAGTTCGGGTTCGAAGACGAGCGTGTTGAGGGTCACGTAGGCGCGCGCGCCGGCGCGGTGCATGCGCGCGACCAGGTCCAGCAGGTCCGCGAGCGCGAAGTTGGCGGCGCGCGCGCGGGCGTTGAAGCCGTCCTGCAGGCCGAAGTAGACGGCGTCGGCGCCGTGGTGCAGGGCCGCGAGCAGCGACGGCATGGAACCGGCCGGAGCCAGCACCTCGGGTTTGCGCATGCGGTCGCTCATTCGGGCCAAGTAGTATCGCCATCGCGCTCGAACCCGCAATCCGCGCCCGACGAAGCCGCGAAACCATGCCAGAACCCGATGAACTCCTGCGGCTGCGCGCCGCGATGGATGTCTGCAACCTTCGCCTCGCCGCCGTGCTGCAGGAACGGGCGAAGCTCGCGCTCGCGATCGGTGCCTGGAAGCGTGCCAATGGCCTGGCACCGACGGATCCGGCGCGCGAGGCGGCGATGCTGGCGGCGGTCGTCGACGAGGCACGCCAGGGCCCCCTGGCACCGAGCGCTCTGGAATCGATCTTCCGCACGGTCTTCGCGGAGTCGCGTCGACTCGTCGAAGCAGCGGCGCGCTCCTGACCGGTTCCATGGACGATCCGCGACAACCTGTCTGACAGAGCGCCGCGGCGCGCGCCATCGACGTCGCCCAAACTAGAACGTGCCCACCGTCACCGTCAGCGCATTCGTGCTCGTCGCGGCCGTGATGTTGAGAGCAAGGTCGAACTCGAGCGGAATCATCTGGCAGTGGAAGAACTGTCCGACGAGCGCTGGTGTTCTGGGCAGCAGGAGCGACCACTCCGCGACACCGCCGCTCGCCAGAGTGAAGAGGATGAGGTCCGGCGCCACCGACAGCACGCAGCCTGGTTGGCCTTGCGGCAGCACGAGCGGCAGCGGCACCGCGACCTGTGCGAAGCCGAGTGCGATCGCGACGAACGCGAGGTTTGGCAAACCCGTTGCGCGCGCGCGGAACGTGCTGCCGATCCACGGCAGAGACACCGCTACCAACTGATTGCTTCCGCCCGAGCTCGCACAGCTCGCACCAAAGCTCCGGGCCGCAGCCGCACACGGCGTCGCAAGGCGTGCGAACGAAACCGACGCGCTGCCACCCGCACCGACGAACGAGCCGCCCACGGCCAACGTGCCGGACTCGAGCCAAGCGAGTGCTTCGACGATGCCGTCGACGCCGGCGCCAAAGGGCGCCCACGTGGTGCCATTCCAGCGCGCGAGCCGCTGCGCGGTCACACCACCGGCCACCGTGAACTCGCCGCCAGCGACGAGGTCGCCGTCGGGCAGCACAGCCAGCGCCCAGACCGAGCCGTTCGTTCCCGCGCCGAGTGCCGACCACGTCGAGCCATCCCAACGTGCGATGTTGCTGGCCGGGGCACCACCCACCAGCGTGAAGCCACCGGCGGCGATGACATCGCCGTTGGCGATCACCGCAATCGCATGCACGAGAACGTTCGTGCCGGGACTGCCCGCGAGGCCGTAGCCGAGCGGCGACCACGTCGAACCGTTCCAGCGAGCGACACCGTAGGCTGGCACACCACCGGCGGCCGTGAACAGACCGCCCGCGATCAGGTCGCCGTTGGGTGCGTTCGCGAGGGTGAGCACGACGCCACCGAGGCCCGCACCGAGGGGCGCCCAGCCCGCACCGGTCCAGCGCGCCACGCGGCTCGCGGCGACACCGCCCGCATTCTGGAACGATCCGCCCGCGAACAGTTCCCCCGCGCTGGAAACCGCGAGCGCCCACACCTCGGCATCCATGCCCACGCCAAGTGGCAACCACGCCGTGCCGTTCCAGCGCGCGATGTTGTTCGCACCGCCGCCTCCCGCCGTCGTGAACGCGCCACCCGCGACGACGTCCCCATTGGGCGAACTCGCGAGCGAACGCACTGGACCGTTCGTGCCCGAGCCGAGCGGCGACCACGTCGTGCCGTTCCAACGCGCGATGTAGTTGGCCGCGGTGTTGCCCGCATGGCGGAAGTTGCCCGCAGCGAACAGATCGCCGCCGGTGCTGGTCGACAGCGCGCGTATGCCGGCGTCGAAGCCCGGGCTCATCGGCGAGAAGGTGCTGCCGTTCCACCGCGCGATGCTGCGCGCCGGCACACCGCCCGCCGTGACGAAGAACCCACCCACGACGAGATCGCCGTTGGGCAGCGAAGCCAAGACGCCGACGGTGCTGTCGGTACCGCCGCCGAGTGGCGACCACGTCGCTCCATCCCACTGCGCCAGATAACTGGCCGACTGGCCGCCAGCCGTCGTGAACAGGCCACCCGCGACGAGGTTGCCGTTCGGCAAGGTCTCGAACGCGAACACCGCGGCGCCTGTGCCCATGCCGTAGCTCGACCACGAGGTGCCGTTCCAACGCGCGACGTTGTTGGCCGGCGCGCCGCCCGCGGTGGTGAACGTGCCGCCGACGGCAAGCTCGCCGTTCGGCAGTACTCGCAGGTGCAGCACACCGCCGTCGAGGCCGGCGCCGAGCGCGGACCACGTCGTGCCGTTCCAGCGCGCAATGCCGAGCATCGGCGCACCACCCGCGGTCGTGAAACTGCCGCCAGCGACGATCTCGCCAAAGGGCAGCACCTCGATGTCGGCGACCCAGCCGTCGGTGCCCAGACCGAGTGGCGACCACGTCGAGCCGTTCCAACGCGCCACGTGATTGGCCGGCGCGCCACCGGCCATCGTGAAGTTGCCGCCGACGACGAGGTCGCCGTTGGGCAGCGCCGCGACGCAGTGCACCTGACCGTTGGTGCCCGCACCCAGTGGCGACCACGTCGAGCCGTTCCAGCGCGCGATGTTGTTGGCGGGTCCGCCGCCCGCGATGGTGAAGGTGCCGCTCGCGATGAGGTCGCCGTTGGGCATGGCGATGAGGTCGTCGACGCCGGCCGACGGCTCGCTCATGCCCGAACCGAGCGCGGTCCAGATGCCGGTCGCGGGGTTCCAAGCGACGACGCGATTGGCCAGGCTGTTGCCCGCGAGCGAGAACGTGCCGCCGATCGCGAGCAGTGGTGGTGCTGAGCCAGGGCCGTCGGGGTCCCAGACGGTGGTCGCGAAGACGAAGCCATTCGTGCCGTTGGTGCCTTCGCCGGTGACCCATTGTGGGTCGCACTGGGCGGTCGTCGAGGCGGTTGCAAGGGCGAGGAGGAGGCCGAGGCGGATGCGGCGATGGAAAGGAAGGTCGAGCATGGTCCGCTTGCGCGATGGCGGCGCACCGCTCGTCGCGTCGTGCACGCGGCGCGGCCGCGCTGACTCACGCAAGCGTATCCAAGTTCTGCCGACGGCGGCGCACGACGTACTTGGAACGACACGTTCGAGGCGAACGCCGAAGAGTCTCGTCGCTATTGCACCCGGAACTCGTAGCGCGCCGTCGTTGCGTGCGCGAGGGTGATCGGGTCGAGCACGACCCATTGCGCGGCATACTCGGTGCCACCCGTCGGCACGAGTGCCGGCCTCAGGTCGACGTCGGCATAGCCGCGGTCCATGCCGATGCTGCCGGTTACCCGGAGTGCCATGAGCACGGGCGGGACGAGCAGCGTGCAACCAGTCAGGCCGAGCGGGTCGAGCAGCGTTGGTATGGTTGTGCCACCGCCGTTGGTCGCTGCGACTGACGCGATGACACAGAGTGCGAGCGCATCGGGTGGTGCGGAACCGA
>JBDSBS010000955.1:0-3230 GCA_039921435.1 Planctomycetota bacterium
ATGGAACGGTGGCGTGCGCGGCCTGTTCGAGGAACTGGCGCCGGGCTTCCGCCTCTGCAACGAGAACCCCGTTGCGTTCTTGCAGAGTGTCGGCCTCGAGGCGCTGCAGCGGAAAGCCAAGGATCGCGACTACCTGAACCGCGTGCAGGCTGTGTGCCAGCGTTTCGATGCCTACATGGCGACGATGCAACGGCCCTTGCCGGTCGGTGAAGCAGGTGGGCCAGCCTTGTCGCAGGACCGCCCGATCGCCTACTTCTCGGCCGAGTTTGGTGTGCACCACTCGCTGCCGATCTACAGCGGCGGCCTCGGCATCCTCGCCGGCGACCACCTGAAGTCGGCGAGCGACCTCAACGTGCCACTGGTCGCGGTGGGCCTGTTCTACCGCTTCGGCTACATGAGCCAGCAGCTGTCGAGCGACGGGCAGCAACTCGCCGCCGACAAGGAAAACCGACCGCAGAAGCTCGCGCTCGAGATCGTGCGTGCGCCCGATGGTCGGCCGCTCGAGGTGTCCGTGCCGATGCCGGGACGCGAGGTGTTCTTGCGCGCGTGGCGCGCGATGGTCGGGCGTGTCACGCTCTATCTGCTGGACGCGAACTTGACGCAGAACCGCGCCGAGGACCGCGACATCACGCGCAACCTCTACGGCGGCGACGTCGAGATGCGCATCCAGCAGGAGATCGTGCTCGGACGCGGCGGGGTGCGCCTCTTGCGCGCGATGGGTGTGCGACCAGCCGTCTACCACATGAACGAAGGTCACGCCGCCTTCCTGACGCTCGAACGCACGAGTCGGCTCGTGCGCGGCGAAGGGCTGCCGTTCGAAGCGGCGCGAGAGTACGTGGCGGCGACGACGCTGTTCACGACACACACGCCCGTTCCCGCGGGCCACGACCGCTTCGCCGAGGATCTCATGCGCCGCTACTTCGGCGATGCGGAGGAGTGGGTCGGCCTGCCATGGGATCGCTTCTTCGCGCTCGGTCAGGCTGCGGCCGGCGGCCGGGAGTTCAACATGACTTACCTGGCGATGCACTTCGCCGGGTTCGTCAACGGTGTCAGCAAGCTGCACGGCACTGCCTCCCAAAAGCTGTTGCACGCGTTCTGGCCGGGCTTGCTCGAGAACGAGGTGCCGGTGCGTTCGATCACAAACGGTGTGCACCTGGCGACGTGGACGCAGGCGGGCCTGCGGCGCATGTTGCGTGGCGACGACGATTCCGTGCGGCCCGCCGATTTCGCGAAGGCCGCCACCATCGACCGCGGTGACCTGTGGCGCGTGCGGCAGGCCAACAAGGCGATGATGCTCGACACGGTGCGCGAGGTGCTCACGCGCTCGTTCCACGCGCGCGGCGACAGCCCCGTGGTGCTCAGCGCGATGCTGGCCGGCCTCGACGAGAAGGCGCTGTGCCTCGGTTTTGCGCGGCGCTTTGCTCCCTACAAGCGGGCGCACCTGCTGTTCTCGGATCCGCAACGCCTGCGCAAGATCCTCTCGGATCCCGAGCGGCCCGTGCGCCTGCTGGTGTCGGGCAAAGCGCATCCTCGCGACCGCCTCGGCCAGGACATCCTGAAGTCGATCGTGCAGCTCGCGCGTTCACCGGAGTTCATCGGCCAGGTGTTCTTCGTCGAGGACTACGACATGGCCGTCGCGCGCGCGCTCGTGCAGGGGGTCGACGTATGGGTCAACACGCCCACGCGCATGGAGGAAGCGAGCGGCACGTCGGGCATGAAGGCCGCCGCCAACGGTGTGTTGAACCTCTCGATCGCGGATGGTTGGTGGCCCGAGGCCGCCGACGGCGGCAACGGGTGGACCATCGGTGGTTCGCAGGTCTACGGCAGTCACGAACTGCAGAACCAGGCCGACGCCACGGCTCTCTATCGCCTGCTCGAGGAGGAGATCGTGCCGTCGTTCTTCTCGCGCGATGGCAAAGGCGTGCCGATGACGTGGATGGAGTTCGTCGCGCACAACCTCGAGACGGTGCCAGCGGTGTTCAATACCGACCGCATGGTCTCGGACTACCTGGCGCAGGCCTACTTGCCATTGGCGCAGAACTACTTCGTGCAGCAGGCGGAGAAGAAGGCGCCGGCCCGCGAACGCGCCAAGGACTTCCTTCGTGTGCGCAGCGGCTTCGACAAGATCCGCATCGTGGCGGCGACGACGGTCGAGCTGCAGGAGTTCAAAGTCGGACAGCATCTCGACGTGCACCTCGAAGTCGATCTGGGTGTGCTGCTGCCCGGCGATGTGGTGGCGGAGTTGGTCGTCTGCCGCGGTGAGGCGCTCGGTGGGCCCGACACAGTCGTGGTGCCGCTTCGGCATCGTGCGGTCGTCAAGGGCACCGTGCACGCGTTCGACGGCGGCCATCGCATCGAATTGGCAGGCCACTACCAGCACGGGATGCGCGTGCGGGTGCCAGGCAACGGTTCCTACGACGCCAAGGTGCGCGGGCTGGTGCTCTGGGCGTAGCGGCTGCTCGCATTCGAGACGGCATCGAGCGCCGACGCGTCAGAGCCCCATCCGGAATCCGGTGGCGCGCCGCGATTTTCTGGCAGAAGTTGCCCTCGCCGATGCCACTGGAGTGGGAGGCATCCATAGGCATTCATGACAGTCTGTTCGCGACACGTTTGGTCAGATCGAGCACGCGGCGCGACTGCTGCAGGCGCTGCTGCCTGAACCGCTGCGCGACGTCATCGACTGGACCACCTTGCGGCCAGCCCAGGACAGTCAGGTCGACGAGGGTCAACGCACGCAGGAGACCGATCGCGCCTTCCTCGCCTCGTGCGTAGGTGGCAACGCCGTGCTGGGCTTCGTGATCGAGCACAAGATCCGGCCCGGGCGGTGGGCGGCGCTGCAGGTGCTTTCGTACATCGTTGGGGTGTGGCGAGACCTCTGCCGCGGCAGGCGGCGACCGCGCCGTTTGCCGGTCGTGCTGTCCTTCGTGGTGGTGTTCGGTCAACGGCGCTGGCGGTCCGCAACCGAGATTGCGTCCCTACTTGATCTGAGCAGCCTGCCGCCTTCGGCTCACGACGAAGTGCGCGCCGCCGTGCCCCAGTTCCGCATCACCTTGCACGAGTTCGCGGGCAAGAGCCCGGCGGAAGTCCGCCGCTTGGGACTGACGCCGCCGGGACTCTGGACGGTGGCCTGTCTGCAATTCATCGCGCCTGTCGGGCACGATCCGGAGGCGGTTGCGGCGGTCGTCAGGGAGTGGGCTGACGTCGCGCGCGAGCTGCTGGCAACGCCGATG
>JBDSBS010000956.1:0-4199 GCA_039921435.1 Planctomycetota bacterium
CCCGCGCTGCTGCGACCGGGTCGCTTCGACCGCCAGGTCGTCATCGACAAGCCCGACGTCAAGGGCCGCGAGGCGATCCTGAAGGTGCACGCTCGCAAGGTCAAGCTGGCTGGCTACGTGGACCTGCAGATCATCGCCAAGGCGACCGCAGGCTTCTCGGGCGCCGAGCTGGCGGCCGTTATCAACGAAGCGGCGATCCTCGCGGCGATGAAGAACAAGGACGCGGTCGAGATGTCCGACCTCGAGGAAGGCCGCGACCGCGTGCGTTGGGGTCGCGAGAAGCGCAGCCGCGCCATCGAGGAAGAGGACAAGAAGGTCACTGCCTACCACGAGGCGGGCCACGCGATCGTGTCGATTCTGACGCCGGGTCAGGACCCGGTGCACAAGGTGACCATCGTTTCACGCGGCCGCGCCTTGG
Source organism: Planctomycetota bacterium (assembly GCA_039921435.1). Classification (GTDB taxonomy): domain Bacteria; phylum Planctomycetota; class UBA1135; order UBA1135; family UBA2386; genus DASVAL01. The sequence goes on from JBDSBS010000956.1 coordinate 419, forward strand.
GTGCAACCATGTCGTTGCCCGAGAAGGACGACTACAACCACTGGCGCAAGAAGCTGCTCGGCCGCATCGCGGTCTGCTTTGGCGGCCGCATCGCCGAGGAGATCGTCTTCGGCGACATGTCCGCTGGCGCGCAGAACGACATCGAGCAGGCAACCAACCTGGCCCGCGTGATGGTCTGCGAACTCGGCATGAGCCAGAAGGTCGGGCCGATCAAGTACACGGCCGACGATGAGAATCCGTTCCTGGGGCGCGAGTTCCGTATCGGCAGCAACGTGTCCGAGCGCACGCGTGAACTGCTCGACGAGGAGATCAAGCGCATCCTCGACGAGCAGTACCGCGCGGCTACCGTGCTGCTGCAAGACCAGAGGACCTCGCTCGACAACGTCGCCGCGGCCCTGCTCAAGTTCGAGACGCTGAGTGGCGACGAGGTGTCCGCCGTCTTGCGCGGTGACGACCTCGAGGAGTTCCGCCGGGCCCAAACGCGGCAACACCAGGCGGCCGAGCGCGCCGCGCAGAAGCGCGCCGAGGCAAGCGCTCGACCTTTGCCCGATGCAGCTTCGAGCGAACAGAAGCCAGACGTGGGGCTCTCGGGCGCCTGACGCCTGCGAACGATCCCCATGAGCGCCGCGTTCGCCCCCCGCCATTCCACGAGCCTGCTACCGGTGACGGCCGTGCTCGAGGGGCCGATCGATGGCTCGTTCAGCGTGCTGAACCTCGTCAACATCGTCATCGAGGTGGCGGTCTTCGCGGCGCTCATCTACATCGTGCTGCGCTTCCTGTCCGAGACACGCGGCTCCGGTGTCGTGCGCGGGCTCGCCTTGCTGCTCATCGTCGGGGTGTCGGCGTTTGTGATCCTCATCAACACGCTGAACCTCGGTCGTCTGAAGTGGCTGTTCGAAGCGGCGGCACCGTCCGTCGTGCTCGGCTTCGTGATCGTGTTCCACCCAGAGATCCGCCGCGCCATCGTGCACATCGGCGAAGCGCCGATCTTCGGCCGGTTCTTCCGGCCGGACACCCGCATCGTGCCGCGTCTGCTGCGCGCCGTCGCCCGCATGAGCAAGGAGCGCATCGGTGCCTTGATTGCGATCGAGCGCGAGGCTTCGCTGTCCAACGTGGCCGAGAACGGCATCAACATCGATGCGGAGCTCAACTCGTACTTGCTCGAGTCGATTTTCTTTCCCAAGAGTGCATTGCACGACGGCGGTGTGGTTGTGCGCGACGATCGCATCGTCTCCGCTTCGTGCCTCTTCCCGCTGAGCCAGAACCCCGATGTCGACAAGCGACTGGGCACGCGTCACCGCGCCGCGCTCGGCCTGTCCGAAGAGACCGATGCGCTCGTTCTGATCGTCAGCGAAGAGACCGGCAAGATTTCGACTGCCTCGGGCGGCAAGCTCAACTTCGATCTCACGCTGGAGCAGCTCGAGCAGCAGCTCGATGGCGTGTTGGGGCGCAAGCAGGCCGCATGAGGTCCGAGCAGCGCAGGGCGCGCGGGGTCTTTGCGGCGATCGTGTCCGACCCCTATCGAAAGCTTGCCGCTATCGGCCTTGGCATCGGGCTCTGGTTCTTCATCGACAGCCAGATCACGCAGGAGTACCCGCGCACGATCCCGCTCGTCTTCGTCGGCTCGCAACGTGCCGCTGGGGAAGGACTCGACCGACTCGCCATCGTGCTGCCCACCGACCGCGTGGTCGGGTTGAAGTTCCTCGACGGCGACAACGAGATCGACAAGGTCGACGTCGTGCTCAGTGGGCCGCGGTTTCGCATCGACCAACTCGCCGACGAGCGGCTCGACCTGCAGGTCACCTCGTTCCTGACACTCGACTGGAGTACTCGCACGAGCATCGATTTCACAGCGACGGACGTGCGCCGCGACCGCATGCTGCAAGATCTGCGCATCCGCCTGGTGCCGAGCCGCATTCGCATCGTGGTCGAGAAGATCGCCGACCACGAAGTGCCGCTGTCGCTCAATGTCGTCGACGTGCAAGAAGATCAGCTCGGCGAGCGCTTGCGCCGCGAGACGGCCGAGTTTGCCCCTGCCGTGGCGCGCATCCTCGGGCCCGCCAGCAGCATCGACGAATGGCGCAAGCGGGGCGGCAAGCAGTTGCGCGCGACGATGCGCGCGGTCGGCAACGAACGCCAGGTCTCCGCGAGGGTGGAGCTCATCAGTGGCGCCGAACTGGGCCTTCGTCTCGAGCCAACGCCGCTCTTGACCATGACCCTGCTGCCGCAGACGAGGCTCTTCCAGCTGGAGCTGCCGATCGTCGTCGACGACCTGGCCTTGCCCCCGGAGTTGCGCGGCGTCTATCGCTCCGAGACCGCGACCCGCATTGTGGGCGTGCACGCTGGCGGGGACTTGCGGGCGCAGCTCATCAACCTCAGTGAGCGGCCCGACAAGAGCAAGCTGCAGGAGTGGGCGAGCGCGAACCTGCGTCTGCTCGTTTTCATCCCGCGGCTCGAGCCCGGCGCTTCCTACGGGGCCGACATCGATCGCGAGGCGCGGATCATGGTGCCTGGGCCCATGTATGCGACGCTCGACCGCACCGAATGCCGGCTCGACGACATCGTGCTCGTGAAACTCCGGCGGACCCAATGAGCAGCATGGAACCGCCGAAGTTCGGCACCGATGGCCTGCGCGCGCGCGCCGGCGAGGCACCGATGGATCCGGAGACCCTGCGCCGCATCGGGTCGGCGCTGGGCGTCTTGTTGCAGCGCACCGGCCAGGCCCAGAAGCGCGTGCTGCTCGGCAACGACGGCCGCGAGTCCGCGCCGTGGATCCTCGAGGCCATTGCCCAGGGACTCGGTGCGGCGGAGGTCAGCGTCGCCGACGTCGGGTTCTGCACGACGCCAGCGCTCGCGTTCTCGACGCGCACGGGACCCTTCGACGCCGGCATCATGATCAGTGCGTCGCACAATCCAGCGCACGACAACGGCATCAAGATTTTCGCCGCGGATGGCACAAAGCTGCGCGACGAGGACGAGGCCGAGCTTGCCGATCTGTGCATCGACCTGCGACCAGCCGAGCCGCGCACGCCGCGCATCCAGGACAAGAGCTCCCTGCTCACGAAGTATGAAGGCAGCTTCGCGGAACAGTTTCCCGAGCTCGATCTGGAGGGGCGCATCGTCTGCGTCGACGCGGCGAACGGTGGTGGCTCGCTGCTCGCGCCGAGCATCCTGCGCGCGTTCGGCGCCGACGTGATCGAAGTGGCGTGCGAGCCCGACGGCTTCAACATCAACGACGGGGTCGGTGCCTTGCATCCCGAAGGCCTGCAGAAGGCAGTGCTCGAGCACGGCGCCTGCCTCGGCATCTGCCTCGACGGCGACGGCGACCGCGGCATCTTCGTCGACGAACTCGGCGCGGTGCGCGATGGTGACGATGTGCTGAGTCTGTTCGGCCGGGTCCTGCACAGTGAGGGGCGGTTGCCGGGTGCCACGGTGGTCGCGACGGTGATGAGCAATCTCGGTCTGCACAAGGCTCTGCGGGACGTCGGCGTGAGCGTGCACGTGACGCCGGTCGGGGACCGCAACGTGTTCTTGGCCATGCGCGAGCGTGGCAGCGCGGTTGGCGGCGAACAGTCGGGGCACATCCTGTTCGCCGAGCACCACCTGATGGGCGATGGCCTCTACACCGGTGTGCGCCTACTCGCACTCGTTGGCCAGAGTGGATTGCTCGGCCAGGGTGGCATGGCACAGGCGTTTGCGGGCTTCCGCCGCTACCCGCAAGAGCTGATCAACGTGCGCGTCGCCAAGAAGCCGAAGCTGGAGACGGTGCCGGCGATCGCGG
>JBDSBS010000957.1:0-3246 GCA_039921435.1 Planctomycetota bacterium
GGGCGGGCGCACCTTCGCCGAACACCGTGCCGTGCACTCGGCCGAGGCGATGCTGATGCTCGAAGCGTTCGAGTCCGCAGACTTGCAGCGGCTGTTGCGCCGCGAACGGGTGCTCGACTGCATCGCCGAAGTGCCGGCACCCGACGATCCGAACTTACCGACGACGTTCTCGATGGTTGCTCGCTGCGCCTGGGTGTGGCGATGAATCAGCACGTCTCAAGCGATAGCGCGATCGTGCGATGCAGACGGCGAACGCCAGGTCGGCGGCCGCTCGGCTTTGACGCGAGCTACTGCCGCCGGATGTCGCGAACCTGGAGCGTGCCAGTGAGGTCCTGACTACCGCGCAGGATCGCGATGCGCAGCGAATTCCCCTGGTGCTGGTCGAGCAACCGCGCAAAGTCGCTGCGGGCCGTGATCGGCACTTCGCGTTCGGCGAATGGGCCGGGCAAGTACACTGCGAGCAGTACGTCGCCGGCCTCGAGACCGATTGCAGAAGCAGGCGAATCGGGTTGCACGCTCTCGATGCGCAGTGCGCTCGGGAACGACGAGACGCGGCGCAAGCCCATGTTGCGGTAGAAAGCCAGCGTGACCTTGCGCACGAGGGCCTGGTCGTGGTCGACGCTGATCTCTTCGATCGCAGCGCCCGTGGTCGCGAGCACCGTGCCCTGCTCGCGTGTGATGGGCAATGGATCGACCTTGACGTCGCGCCCGTTGCGGCGCAGCGCGATGGTCAACGGCTTTGCCACCTTGGCTTCGATGAACTGGCGCACGTAGTCGATCGAGGAGCGCACGCTCTGTCCGCCCATGCTTGCAAGCACATCTCCCTCGTGCACGCCGGCCGCGGCTGCCGGACTGCCGGGCCACACCTCGGTCACGACCACTTCGCCGTCGCGGTCGGCGACTTCGAAGCCCAGCCACGGCGCGTCGGCCGCCGACGAGAAGCTCGCCCCCTGGATCAGTTCGCGCTGGAACTCACGCCGCACGACGTCCATCGGGATCGCGAACCCGATGTTCTCGGCACCCATGGCCATCGCGTTGTTGATGCCGACGAGCTTGCCCGTGATGTCAAGCAGGGCGCCGCCGCTGTTACCCTGGTTGATGGCGGCGTCGGTCTGCATCAGGTCCGAGTAGGACCGCACGCTGCCGTCGGGTGTGTTGACCTGGATCGTGCGGCCAACGGCCGACAAGACGCCGCTCGTTACCGTGTTGGCCTGACCCTGGGGATTGCCGATGGCGATCATCGTCTCGCCGATCATGAGGTCGGACGAACGGCCGATCTCGGCGGCCTTGACCTTCTCGCCGGGTTCGAGCTTCAACTGCAGCAGAGCCAGGTCGCGCTTCGCCGACGAACTGAGCACCTGGGCCGGGCGCGTGCGGCCGTCGCGCAGTCGCACGACCAACCCGACGTTGCCGCCGCGTGGGTCCGCGTTGACCACCGGTGCAACGACGTGCCAGTTGGTGATGACGAGGCCCGATTCGTCGAGGATCACACCCGAGCCCTGGCCCTCGGTGACCGGGTCGCGCCGCGCCAACTGGATTTGCAGGTAGATGCTGACGACGCTGTCGGCCGTGCGCTGCACGGCCCGCACCACGGGGGTCATGCGCAACTCCATCTCGTTGGCGTCGGGTTCGACGACCTGCAGCGGAGAATTGCGTTCAACCAAGGCGCCTGGCTGTTGGGCCGGGTGTTGGGCCGGGCGTTGGGCCGGGCGTTGGGCCGGCTGTTGGGCTGGCGCTTCGCAGCCGATCAGAAGGCAGGGCAGGAACGGGATCAGCCAAAAAATGCGGCTTCGCATGGCAGCACGAACGAACGAGGATTCGGATCGCTCCGCCTGACCATCGATTCCAGGTGGCGGGTAGCGCACGATGAGGCCCATGTTCTACCGCTTCGCCGCCGATGTGCCGTTGCGCTGGGCCGATGTCGACTCCGAAGGTGTCGTCAACAACGCCGTGTTCTTGAGTCTCATGGAGCAAGCGCGATTTCTCTACTTCCAGCACCTGGGTCTGCTGCCCGACCACCGCGTGCCGTTCTTGCTGGCCGAGGCGACCGTGAAGTTCCTGCGGCCGGGCAAGATGGGCATGAAGACCGAGGTCGCGGCGCGCGTCGGCAAGCTCGGGGAATCGAGTTTCCAGATGGACTACGAGGTGCGTGCAGCCGACGAAGTGCTGGCGACGGGGCACGCGGCGCTGGTGTTTGTCGATCAGCACATGCGGCCGCAGGCGATCCCGGCCGAGGTGCGTCAGGCGGTCGCGCAGTTCGAAGAGATGAAGTCGAGTTCTTGAGCGCGCCGGCTGTGATCAGGGGCGTGACAGCCGCGTGACAGGCGTTGGCTGAGGCGCCGGTGATGCCGTGCTTTGACTTGCTTTCGCAGCCACACTCGGCGGGCGCGCACAGTATCTTGGCCGACGATGATTGTGTCGCGGTTGCCTGCTCTCTGGTTCGTCCTCGTCGTGGCGGCAGGTGCGTTCACCGCGCCCGCGCAAGAACCCGATCAGGGTGACTACTCGTTCTTGGTGCAAGACGGCCAGCGCAAGCTGCAGAAGGGCGAGCTGAGTTCGGCCGAGGCAGCCTTCGTCGAAGTCCTCGATGCGTTCAAAGAGGAGCCCGTCGGCAGTCGCCCTTCGGAGGCGCTCGTCGAGGCGGCGCGCCTGGGCTTGTTCTCGATCGACCTGCGCCGCGGCGACTACGAGAAGGTGCGCGACGGACTGGCGCAGTTGCCTGAGCAAGTGCGCCTGCGCCGGCCTGCGGTGCTGCTGCGAGCCCAGGCGTTGATCCGGCTCGGCGCCTATGTCGAAGCCGCCAGTCTGCTCGAGATTCTGGTCGCTCAGAACGCGGATGATGTGCAGGCGCGGCACGAACTGGGTGAGGTCCTGGCTCGGGATGGTCAGCGGCGCCGGGCCCGTGAACTCTGGCAGCAGAACGTCGCCGGGAAGCGCCCCGATGACGCGCTGCAGTTGGCCTATCTCGGGCGTTCCCATTGGCGATTGGGCGGTCGCGCCAACATCGAGGCGGCCGCCAAGGCGTTGGTCGACAGTCTGACCCCCGACCTGACCCCCGACCTGGCCCCCGACCTGGCCCCCGACCGCAACGGTGCCGGGACCAACCACGACGGTGCCGAGGCACGCACGACGCTCGGCATCCTCAACTTCGAAGCGTATGGCGAGACGGCCGGCTTCGAGAGCGGCGAGAAGCAGCTCAAGAAGGTGCTCGAGCTGAACCCCGAAGACGAGGAAGCGCTGCTGGCG
>JBDSBS010000958.1:0-2546 GCA_039921435.1 Planctomycetota bacterium
CTTCGGCAGCTATCGGCTGCACCTCGGCACGTTCCCGCGCCCGACGGGCTGCGTGCCTTGCGGCGGCCAGCCAGGCGAAGAGCTCGAGGTCACGCTGCTCGGTATGACCGCGAGTGCTGCTGACGACGTCACGACCGCGCGCTCGACGGTGCGCCCGACGGTGGGCCCGACGGTGCGCGTGAAACTGCCCGAAGGCGGCGACGACCTGTTTCGCTTCTACCCCGAACAGGAGAACGGCACCGCCCCGACACCGATCTTGTTGCGCGTCGGTGGCCCACCCAACCAGACGCCCACGGTCGACGACAAGGCCCGCGCGTGGATCGAGGTGCCGGGCAGCGTGCACGGCACGATCGCGGCACCGGGCGAGGTCGCGAAGTTCTACTTCCACGCCAAGAAGGGCGCCGAGGTCGAGTTCCGCTGCGTCGCGCGTTCGCTGCGTTCGCCGCTCGATCCGACGCTGACACTCGAGCAAGCAACCGGTCGCTTCGTCGCGTTCAACGACGACAGCACCGGCCTCGACAGCGTGCAGCGCTTCAACCCACCCGACGACCCACCCGACGGCGGCGACTACGTGATCACGGTGCGCGACCTGCTGCGGCGCGGCGGCCCGGACTTCTTCTTCCGCCTCGAAGCCGATGCGCGCCGCGAACTGCCCACGCTGCGAATGGTCGTCGGTCGCAACGAACAAGCCGTGCTCGCCGTGCCGCGCGGCAACCGCCAGGGTGGCGTGCTGCAGTGGACCGGCCTCGACGCCAAGGAACAACTCACGCTGCTCGCGCGCGACCTACCCGCCGGTGTGACCGCGACGTTCGGTGCAGTGCAGGCCGGCACCAACCTCGTGCCGTTCGTGCTGACGGCTGCAGCCGACGCGGAGCTCGGTGGCAGCCAGATCGGGTTCGAGCTGCGCACCGCTGCCGACGCCGAGCCGCGCGATCCCGGCTACGCGCAGTTCTTGCCGCTGATTCTCTCGCGCAACGACCAACCGATGCTCGGCACGCAACTGCGGCAACTGCCCGTCGCCGTGACACAGCCGGCACCGTTCGCTGTGAGCATCGAGGCGCCCGCCGTGCCGATTGTGCGCGGCGCCCCGCTCGCGCTGCGCGTTCACGTCGTGCGTGCCGAGGGCTTCGCCGAACCGATCCGCATCAAGGCGCTGTGGAACCCACCAGGGCTCACCGCGGGTCAGGTCGTCATCGACAAGAACAGTGAACAAGGCGACCTGCCGCTCAGTGCCAACACCGGCGCGATGCTCGGCCGCGTGCCGTTCGCGGTGGTCGCGCAAGCCAACTCGCGTGGCGGCACCGCCGAAGCGTGCTCCGACTTCGTCGACCTCGACGTCATCGATCCGTGGCTCACGGCCGATGCCGGCAAGGCTCGTACCGAACCCGGCGCGGCCACGGAGCTGAAGGTCGCGCTGAAGTTCGCGCGCCCGCTCGCGGGCACGGGCCTGGCCAACCTGCTGGCGTTGCCGCGCGGTGTGAGCTGCGAGCCGGTTCCGTTCGGCGGCGAGGACAAGGAAGTGAGCTTCGCGCTGCAGGTCGCGGCCGACGCTGCGCTCGGACGCCACCGCAGCTTCGTGGTGCAGTTGCTCGTGCCGCTCGGCGAAGGTGCAGCAGGCGGAGCCAGGGTCGAACATCGCTTCGGCGGCGGCGAGATCCGCATCGACCCGCCACTCGCCAAGGTCGGTGAGAAGAAGCAATGAGACAGTACTTCCCGATGGTGTCGGTCGCCTGCGGCGCGGCAACGTGGCTCTGTGCACAAAGCCCCAAGCCGTGCGACCCGGCAGCTGACGCACCCGCGGCCAACGTCGCAGCAACTGCGACGACGACGCTGCACATCTATCCACCGTCGGTCCAGCTCGACGACGGCAAGGACCGCCAACGCCTGACGATGCTCGAGCTCACGCCGAGCGGCGCCACCATCGATCGCACCGACGCCGTGTCGTGGACCATCGTCGAACCGGACTTGGCCGAGCTCGCGCGCGACGGCGAAGCGTTTGTGCTGCGCGGCCGGCGCAGCCGGCGCCTCGATCCGTCCGCACCCGAGCAGAGCCTCCTGCTGCAAAAGGCCACGGGTGCCGTGCCACACAAGGGCAACAAGCGCTTCGCCGTCGACTCGCCGCCGTACCGCAGCCTGCGCGAATGGATCGACAAGGGAGCGCCCGATGACAAGGCCACGGCCTCGGCCCTGCTTGGTATCGACATCCTGCCCGACAGTGCGGTGCTCGTCGGCACGGGCCAACAGGTGCCGCTGCAAGTGCGCGCGCGCTATCAGAACGGCACCGACCGCGACGTGACGGCGCTTGCTCTTTGGAGCTCGAGCAACGACAGCACGGCGTCAGTGGCCAACGACGGCCGCACGACCTCGCACGACGCCGGCGAAGCCTGCGTGCTGACGCGCTTTGGCGGCTTTGCAACCGCAGCCCAGGTGCTCGTGCTGGCCTCCGACCAGCCGTTCGTGTGGCCAGACGTGCCGACCTTCAACTTCATCGACCGTCACGTGCACCAGAAGCTGCAGCGAGCGCGCGTCGCTCCAGCCGATGCGTG
>JBDSBS010000959.1:0-2740 GCA_039921435.1 Planctomycetota bacterium
AGCGTCGTCGTGGACTCGGTCGACAGCCCCTGCATGATGACGCGATCCCACGTCTGGCCCGGCGGCAAGGAGTTGCTGATGGCCGCGACCTGGCCCGGGTCGGTCGCGTGGAAGCGCAGATCCTGGCCCGACACCAGCCGCTCCACGGTCGTGGGCGCGGGATACCCGGCCTCGATCGCGATGAACTTCACGACCCGGGCGACGCCCGCGTTGAAGAACGAGAAGCTGTTGCCGTAGAAAAGCAGGTTCTTGCCCTGCGCAACCAGGACGCACGGCAGCGAGAGGAGGGCGAACGCGGCGAGGTGCAGGGGACGCATCACCTTGCAGCCTGCCGGCCCGTGCTCGAGTTGTCCAAATCCGTTCCGGATCTCTCCCGATAGGCGCTCGACCTGGGCAATCGAGGCTTGACGAAAAGTCGGCGGAATGCGCCGCCGGCACAGGCGAGCATCGGCCGATTCCGATGGGCCGCAATTCCTGGCTGATCTTGCGGGTCGTCCTCCTGATCCACTTGATGCCGCCCATCGGGTCACCGGCCGTGTCGTGCTCCATCATCTTCTCGAGCGCCTTAATCAGCTCAGGCGTTTTTTTCCCACGGCCTTGCGCCCTCCACCTGGGCGCCGAATGCGTTCTGCATCGATTTCGCGCGCCAAAAGTTTGTGCCGACCTTCGCCACGGTCTGCGGATGCAAGCCGAGGAGATCCGCGATCCGCTGGTCGCCGCGACGACCGATCCTCAGCGCTTCCAAGCCTGCGTACAACCGCCGCAGCTTCTCATCGAGCTGGCTGACGAACAGGATCAGCGCTGCATTCGCATCGGCAGAAACCGCCTCTACCCTCACGGCCACACTCGCCTGGACGTGCCTCAGACGACCGATCCCGCCGCGGTGCCATGCCGCCGCAGCAAGCCCATGCCAATCGCTGCGACCAGACAGAGCGCGCCCGCCACGACGAACGAGCGGCGGAAGTTCGTGCCCTCACCGCCGAAACCTGCCGCAGCGGCGCCGATGAGCGGGCCGAGAGCAAAACCCAACTGCATGCAACTCTGCATCATCGAGAACGACAGCGTGCGCCGTTCGTCCTCGACCCGCTTGCTCGCCGCCGCGTAGGCCAAGGTCATCGAACCCGCCATGAGCGCAGCCGCAAGGCACCGCACGAGCAAGAACTGGTCGATCGTTTGCACGAATGAAGTCGCCAGCGACACCACGGCCAGGCACGCACTGAGTCCGGCGAGGCAGCGCAGCGGACCGCGGCGATCCGCGAGCCTGCCCCACCAGGGCGTGAACACCCACTGAGCCACCGCCAGCACCGCGAAAGCGATCGCAATCGTGCGGTCGAGTGCAAGCGCTTCCGTATCGCTCCAGTGGCGGATCCTCTGCTGCGGCCCCAGTTCGCGCACGAACAGGGCGATGAAGGGCTCGAGCATGTTCTGGCCCAGTCGCAGCACCAGCACGAGCAGCAACAGCCAGGCGAACACGCGGTTGGCGAGCAACGCCTTGCTCGACTGCCACAGCTCGCCCGCGAACGTCGACCCAGCCACGGGCGCGCGCGGCGGTCCTTCGCGCGCAAAGAGCCAGAGCTGCAGCGCCGCGAGACAGGACAACACGCTCGTGATCCAGAACAACGAGCTGCGGCCCCACCAGTGGGTGACTTCGGCACCGATGTATGGACCGAGGAAGGCGCCCGAAGCCATCGCCACCTGCATCTGGGCGATCACCCGCCCGTGCTGTTCGCGCGGCACGCCTTGCGACACGAGCGCCATGGCCGGCGCCACGTAACCCGCGAACGCTCCCTGCACCGCGCGCATAAGAAGCAGCACGACCGGCGTCGGCGCCAGCGGCATCAGGGCCGTGGTCAAGGCGATGGCCACGTTGGCCCGGATCGCCATGGGCTTCTTGCCAAGGCGATCGCCGAGGCCGCCCCACACGGGCCCGAGCACCGCGGCTGTCAACGGTGCGGTGCCGTAGATCAAGCCGGCCCAGAACGCGAGTTCCTTGGGATCGTCGATGCCGAAGCGTTCCTGCACGTAGAGCGCCAACACTGGCAGGAAGGCCATGAGGCCCATCGACGTGGCGAACAGGCTCGGCCAAACCGCGTGGAAGTTGCGCCGCCCGGGGTCCAAGCGACTGCTTCTACCCGATGGAGGCCCAGCACCCCAGCAGCAGGGTGACGGCGGATTTCTTGGCATTTGTCGACGTCGCGCGTGCCCTGATGCATGGCACACCTCTTCCATGCATTGATCTCGATCCTGCTGATGGCCGGCCTCAACGTCCAGGCATCTAGCCAGTCGCCCACGACAACCCTCCAGGTCGAAGGGGCCGAGCCGACCCTCGCCAACTTCCTCGAACGGTGCACGGGACCGCTCCGGGCCCAGCCGCCGTTGCCGGCCGACCACAACATGGCGATCGCGTACGTCGTGTTGGGCCAGCTGCGCCTCGGCGACTTCGCGACCGCGAGGTCCAGCTTGAACCAAGTCTTCGAAATCGCCCGCGAGCAAGTCCGAGCCGGGCCTTCGTTCGCGGGCAACGTCGCGTGGCTCTGCATCGCGCACTACTGGTATCTGCGCGCCACCCACGACCTGCCTACCGTGCTCGATCACATCGAAGCCCTCGGCGCGACGGCACTGGCGAACACCGCAGACCTGGTGGCGAGCGACGCGTACGTCGACGAAGCCCTGCGCGTACACAGCATCTTCTGCGTCGGTGGCATGCTCGACTGGATGGACCGCATGCAATCGCCACGTC
>JBDSBS010000960.1:0-5054 GCA_039921435.1 Planctomycetota bacterium
AGCTGGCGAAGTGACCGTCAAGAAGGGCATGGACGAAGCGACCCTGCGGCAGACCCTGCCGCCGTTCCATGCACTCGTGGTGCGCTCGGCAACCCAAGTCACGGCCGCGAGCCTCGAGCTCGCCGACAACCTCGCCCTGATCGGGCGCGCCGGCATCGGCGTCGACAACATCGACGTCGACGCCGCCACCGCGCGCGGCATCGTCGTGATGAACACGCCGGAGGCCGGTGCCGTCACGACGGGCGAACATGCCATCGCGCTGCTGCTGAGCCTGTGCCGCTGCATTCCCGCTGCCGACGCTTCGGTGCGGGCCGGCAAATGGGAGAAGTCGAAGTTCACGGGCGTCGAATTGCTCGGCAAGCAACTCGGCATCATCGGCCTCGGCCGCATCGGCCGCGTCGTCGGCGAACGCGCGCGCGGTCTCGGCATGACGATCGCCGCCTATGACCCGTTCGTGCTGCAACAGAACGCGCCCGACGGTGTGCGCATGATGGACCTCGACGAACTGCTGACGAGTTCCGACTTCGTCTCGGTGCACGTGCCGCTCGGCGACGACACGCGCAAGCTGCTCTCGCGCGAACGGCTGCTCGCAATGAAGAAGGGCGCCCGCCTCGTCTGTGCCGCCCGCGGCGGCATCGTCGACGAACCGGCTCTTTGCGAAGTGCTGACCTCGGGTCACCTCGCCGGCGCTGCGCTCGACGTCTTCAAAGTGGAACCACTGCCCGCGGACAGCCCCCTGCGACAGGCGCCCAATCTCGTGCTCACCCCGCACCTCGGCGCCAGCACGCACGAAGCGAAGCGCAACGTATCGATCGAGATGGCGCGCCAGGTGGCGCTCGCGGTGCAGAAGGGAGTCGTGCTCAACGGCGTCAACGTACCGCGGCTGGCACCCGCCGACGCCGCCCAAGTCGGCCCCTACCTCGACCTCGTGCGCAACCTCGCCGGCTTCCTCGTGCAGACGTTCGATGGTTCGCTGCAGTCGCTGCGGCTGTCCGTGCAGGGTGGCATTCCGACCTCCGCGCACCGCGCCCTGACCGTCGCGATGGTCTGCGGCGCCCTGCGTCCTTCGGTCACCGGCACGCTGACGCCCGTCAACGCCGAGCGCATCGCACGCGAACGCAACGTGCGCGTGCACTGTGAGGCCAGCTCGCTCAAGCGCGACTTCATGTTCCTCGTGCGCGTCGAGGCCGTGATCGGCGAACAACGCCACTTCGCTTCGGGCACCGTGCTCGGCCACCGCCACGGCCGCCTCGTCGAACTCGACGGCTACGTCATCGACGCGATCCCCGAAGGGCCGATGCTCGTCACGTTCCACAAGGACGAGCCCGGCGTGGTCGGACGGCTCGGTACCGCCCTCGGCGACGCCGGCATCAACATCACGCGCATGCAGATCGGCACGGCCTCGGCGAGCGCCGGCAAGCCAGCGACCGCACTCGGCATCCTCAACCTCGACCGTGCCCCCAACCTGGCCCAGATGAAGACCGTGCGGTCCATTCTGGCGATCGAACGCGCCTGCCTCGTGCTGTAGTCGCTCGCCGCAAGTCGGCTATCGAACGGCCCCTGTACCGTGCGCGCTGCTCCGGAGACTCCAGAGCGCAGGCCCTTGACGGCGTCGCTTAATTTATTAAGCTTGCACATCTCGGTGGTCGATCGGCCGAGGCCGATCCAGCGAGACACCAGAGCCCACATGGTCACGATGCCCGAACCAACCGAACGCGAACTGCAGATTCTCAAGGTGCTGTGGGACCGCGGCGAAGCGACCGTGCGCCAGGTCTACGAGGCCATGCGCGACGACGTGCCGATCGTGCAGAACACCGTGCAGGCGTTCCTGCGGCTCATGGAAGACAAGGGTCTCGTCAGCCATCGCACCGAAGGACGCACCTTCGTCTACCGGGCGACCAGTTCCGGCGAGCGCACCAAGAAGGACCTGCTATCGGGGCTGCTCGCATCGGTCTTCGACGGCGCCCTCGATGAACTCGTCGCCAGCGCGATCGCGGCAAAGAAGCCGAGCCGCGCCGAACTCGCGCGGTTGCGCGAGCTGCTGGCCGAGGTCGAACGCAAGCGAGGGTCGTCGTGACCGCGCTCGTCGACGCGCTGCGAGCACTCGCCGAACACGGACCGACCGTGCTGGTCGGGGTCACGCTCGTGTTGCTGTTCGGCACGCTCGCGATGGCACTGCATCGCTGCCCTTCGCTGCGCCGCCAGATCGGGGTGGCGACGGCACTCGGCGCACTGCTCTACCTGCTGGTCGGCTTGGCGCCACTGCCGCGGCTGACTTGGCGCGCCGAATCGATCCCGACGTCTGCGCCGTACACGGCGGCGTCGTTCGCGCCCCTGCCCGACGCCGACGCGCGCGCGGCGATGTTGCTCGAAGCGATGACCGCACTGACCACCAAGGCACCGGCCGACGGCGGGCTGGCAACGCCGAGCCTCGAGCTCCCGGCACCACCGGCAGCGATGCCGATGCCCGCTTCTGCCCCGCCCGTCTCGACGGCAGCCGCGACGCAACGGTGGCTGGGCTCGGTCTTCGCCTGGCCGTGGCCATTCTTGCTCGTCTGCGCCTACGTGCTCGGCGCCGCGTTCACGTTGCTGCGCAGCATCGCCGGCTGCTTGCGCCTGGGCCGCGTACTCGCCACCTGCCGCCTCGTGCCACAACCGATCTTGCGCGGCATCCACTTGCCGCGCGGCACCCGGGTCTACAGCACGGCCGCACAGGTCCGTCCGTTCTGCGCCGGACTCTGGCGCCCCATCGTGGTGCTGCCGCGAGATCTGCTCGCGCCGGAACGCCGCGCCGAAGTCCTCGCCGTAATGCACCACGAAGCCGCGCATCTGCGCGCCGGCGACTCGCGCGTGCAAGCCCTGCTCGCGTGGCTCACCGTGCCCCTGTTCTGCCATCCACTGTTCTGGTGGCTGTGCCGCGACGTGCGCTTCTGTAGCGAACTGCTCGCGGACGACGCTGCGGCCCAGGCCTCTGGCCGCAATGACTACGCCCGCGCTCTCATCGATCTCGCCGAACGCGACCAGCCCCAACTGATCGCGGCCGGCACCGTCGCCGTGTTCCACCGCCCATCCGAGTTCTACCGGAGGATCCAGATGCTGCTGCAACGAGAAGGTTCACTGTCCACATCCACGAGCCGCCTGCGCCGGTTCACCCACGCGTTCGCCACGCTGTGCCTGGTCGGCACGGCAGCGAGTCTGTTCGGTGTGCCAGCCACGGCACAGGATCCCGAACGCGGCGCGCTGCACCAACGCAATGCCGAACTGCGCGAGACCATCGAGACGCTGCGCGCCGAGCTGCGCGACCTGAGGCGGCAGATTCAGGAACTGCACGCCGACCAAGGCCAACAACCGACACCGCCGCCCACTGCGAGACGCACGATCCGCGAAGTGCTGCGCGATGGCCAGTGGACCGACGATATGGGCGCGCTCCTGCGCGCCAGGGAGGCGCTGGGCGACGCGGGGTACGTGTCCGGCCAACTACAGCTCGACAACCAGGCGCTCGACTACACCCGAATTGTCGGCGGATACCAGAAGGCGCTCGACCTTCTGCAGAGCACCACGCAGGGCCCGGCGAAGCCACCGGGTCAATCGACGGCACCCGATGGTGTGCCGTTGCTCGGCGATCTCCCGGTGATCGGCAGTCTGTTCCAGAATCGCGCCGAGGCGACGACCCCAGCACCCGCCGCTGTGCCGTTGGTCAGCGACTTATCGGTGTTCTTCAACGACGCCGAAGCAACGACGCCAGCACCGAGCTCAGCCGTGGAGGCACAGCCAACCTACACGGTCAAAAAGGGAGACACGCTCGATCTCATCGCGCACCGCGAACTCGGCGACCCGCGACTGGCCCCGGAGCTCCTTCGCTGCAACCCAGGGATCGAACCCCAGCGGTTGCGCATCGGCCAGAAGCTCGCGCTGCCGCCTTCGGCTGCCACCGCGCCCGAGCTGCCGGCGACTGTGAACCTCGACAGCCTGCTCGGGAGACGCTCCGAGGTCAGAGCTGCCAACACGCCGCCTTCCGCCGAGATGCCAGCACCCCCCGCCGCCGCACCCGCCCCGACCGGCGCCGCAGCCCTGGCCGACCTGACGTCGCGCTACCTCGACCTGCAAGCCGAGATCGAGATTGCAGAGATCACCGCCGCCGAGACCCAGTTGCTCGCGGGGGCCGGGCAGGCGACGCAGCGCGAGGCCAAACAAGCCGCCGTCAACCTGCGCAACCTGCACAAGAAGTTCGCGATCGCGCAGCGCCTCGTCGACGGCGAGATCACCGCCACGGAACAGGAGCTGGCCTGGGTCGAGCAGAAGCGCATCAACAGCAGCCCGACCGAAGCGCTGCAGCTCGACATGCAAGCGAGCCGCGCTCGCACACGCCTCGAAGCACTGCGGTCGGTGAAGTGATCCGACAGCGCGGTATGGTGCGCTCGTGCACCCACCGTTCGCTGCCGTCTACTTCGACTGTGACTCGACGCTCTCGGCCATCGAGGGCGTCGACGAGCTGCTGCAATTTGCGCCCTCCGAACTGCGCGCCGACATCGCCGAGTTGACGCGCCAGGCGATGGACGGCCAGAAGCCACTCGCCGAGGTCTACGAAACACGCCTCGCCCGCCTCGCCCCTCGCCGCGAGCAACTCGACCGCATCGGCGCGCTATACGTCGAACGCCTCGTGCCACACGCGCGCGACGTCGTGTTGGCGCTGCGTTCGCTCGGCAAGCACGTCGGCATCATCAGCGGCGGCCTGCTCGTGCCCGTGTTGCACGTCGCTCATTGCCTCGGCATCGAGCCGCAGAACGTGCACGCCGTGCCGCTGCACTTCGACGCGGCGGGTAACTACCGCGACTTCGAACGCAGCTCGCCGCTCTGGCGCAACGGCGGCAAGATCGACGTCATCAAGAACCTGCCGCCCACCCACCGGCCTGTCGCGTTCGTCGGGGATGGCATCACGGACCTCGAGACGCAGGGCACGGTCGACCTGTTCGTCGGCTTCGGCGGCGTCGTCGCGCGACCAGTAGTGCAGCAACGCGCGCAAGCCTTCGTCGCGTCCGCGAGCCTCGCGCCCG
>JBDSBS010000961.1:0-4216 GCA_039921435.1 Planctomycetota bacterium
ACGATGCGCGCCGAAGCATCGTCGAGGTTGCACGTCGGTTCGTCGCAGAGCAGCACCGCTGGCCTCGTCGCGAGCGCTCGCGCGACAGCAATGCGCTGCTGCTCACCACCGGACAGCACTTCGGGCCAGGCACCGGCGCGATCGGCCAGGCCGATTCGCTGCAGCAGTTCGGCGGCGCGTGCGCGGCTCGCGGCGGCAGGCGCGCCCGCGAGTTCGAGCGGTAGCGCGATGTTCTCCGCGACCGTCAGCGTCGGCAGCAGGTGGAACGACTGGAAGACGAAGCCCACGCTCCGCGCGCGCAGCAGCGAACGAGCGCGTTCCCCCGCGGCGACGACGTCGATGCCCGCCGTGGTGATCGTGCCGGCGTCGACCTCATCGATACCGGCGATCAGATTGAGCAACGTCGACTTGCCCGAGCCACTGCGACCCACGATCGCGACTGCCTCCCCGGCTGCAACAGTGAGGTCTACTCCCTCGAGAACGGGGCGCACGACGCCACCTTCGCGCACGGACTTGTGCACGGTGCGCACTTCGACGACGGGACCGGCAAGCGACGACATGTGGAGCCATGTTCGCACACGCAAGGCAGAGGGCATGCACGTTCCTTGGCGGAGCAGTGCGAGGCGAGCGTCGACGGGTCGCTGGAAGAGAGAGGACTATGTGCATGCTTGCCCGCGGCCAGGAGGCGCGTCAGAATCTGTGCGCGAGCTGCTGCTCGAGCTGCTGCTCGCACATGCTGGACGTGGCCACGAAGTGACAACACCCCCCCTGGCCTCGCCTCGCGCGCCCGAATCACCGTTGCAGCAGGAGCCGCGAACGCCCTTCGAGACCATCGTGCTCTGGCTATGGGTCGTGCTGACGCTCGTGGTCACCGTCCGGCTCGGCCTCGTCGAACAGGATCCCCGGCGAAACAACGTCTACCTGAAGGTCTTCGCGGCAGCAGGCGGCGCGTTCCGACACGGCGAAGACCTCTACGTCGCGTCCGATGGCTCGAACTTCGGCTTCCGCTATCCGCCGCTCGCGGCGGTGTTCTTCGTTCCGTTCGCCATGTGCGGCGCGGTTCTGGGCAGCATCCTGTGGCGCATCGTGAGCCTCGCAACTGTGCTGCTGGCACTGCGCGCGTGCTTCCGCGCCGGCTTTCCAATGGTCATGAGCAGCCGCGAGCGTGGGATCGTCTTGCTGATCGTGCTGCTAATTGGCATCACGAGCTTCAACAACGGGCAAGTGAACCCGCTGATGCTCGGGTTGTTCCTGTTCGCGACGACCGGCTCCTTGACGGGGCGAAGTGGGTCTCCTGCCGCGGCGATCGCCGCCTGCGCGACGTTCAAGGTCTATCCAGTCGTCTACGGAGCCGTGCTCGGACTGCTGCGGCCGCGGCAACTGCTCTGGCTGGGACTGTTCTTGCTCGCCGGTGCCTTCTTGCCCTTTGCCCTGCAGAACCCCGACTACGTCGCCGGACAGTACGCCAAGCTCTGGCAGACCCTGCAGGCCGAAGACCGGACCCAAGGCGACCTTCGAAACGTCTACCGAGACCTGCGCCTGATCGCGATCTCGGTGGGCTTTACCTTGTCGGAGTCCCTCTTCCAGATCCTGCAGGTGCTCGGCGGCGGTGCGATCGCTGCCGGGTGCTTGCTGCTGCAACGTCGCGGCGCATCAGCGCGACGAGTCCTCGAATACGCCTTCTCCTCGACGATGTGCTGGTTGATGTTGCTGGGCCCGGCGACCGAGAAGGCGACCTACGTGTGGATCGCGCCGAGCCTGGCATGGGTGCTGGTGGCTGCGTGGCGGCAGCAAGGGCGAACATGGCGAGTCGCCGCGGTGCTTGCTAACGGCCTCGCGCTGGCATCGCTCTATCCCTTCGACCTCAATGCAGAGGATGGTGGCCTGTGGCGCTGGTGCTTGCTGCCGTACGCCGGGCTCGTCCTGGCAGTCATCTTCGCGCTGCGCGCCATCGGCGATCTCGCGCGACTGCGGCGCGGCGCCTGAGAGAGGTTGGTCGACGGCCGGGCGGCCCATGCTGCTCCTCGCTGAGTGCGCCCATTCGACTTGCTGCAAGAGGCACTCTCGCTGTGCCAACCGTTCGTCAGCCTAGACGCCCAGCCCGGTGCGTTAGCACGTCGTGCACCTCACCCTCGGCCTTCGATACAATGCCGCGATGCCGACCCGCAAGATTCACGTCGACATGGACGATCTGTTGAGCGCCATCGACAGCCATGGCGACGAGGCGATTCCCCACTTCCACACCAAGACTGGCGCCGTCGAGTATTGGACGGACCTCGACGAAATCGGCGACGACGCTCCGTTCGATCCAGAAGACCCGGACTGGCAAGCGGTGCCGCGCCGCGAGTCGCACCGCGCCTTCCGCGCCATGGAGCAGTTCATCGACGGCATCGACGAGCCAGACGTGCAGGAGAAGTTGCGCATCACACTGGGCGGGCGCGGTGCCTTCCGACGCTTTCGCGATGTGCTCGCGCGCTACCCCGACCTACGGACTCAGTGGGAAGTCGCGGAGCACACGGCGCTGCTCGACCTGGCCCTCGCGTGGCTCGCCGCACTGGAGATCGAGCCCACGTACGAACTGCGTCGCCCCGCGACGACCGCGGCGCCGACGCCAAGACAACCGGGCGCCGCGGCGATCACGTTGGCCGACATGCTTTTGTTGGGTGCACCCGAGGGCAAAAACGAGCTGCTCGATGGACGCGTGTATCGCGTACACGTGGCCGTCAGCGCGGCGAAAGCGCGCCAGGCCTTCGTCAACTTGGCCCGCGAACTGACGGAGCAAGCGGGACTCGGCTGGCGCAAGCGCCTCGTCGAGAACCTCCATCGATACGAAGTCGACCGGTACCACCTGTCCGTCGCAGACAAACTCGTCGAGCTCGAGGTCGACATGCCGCGCGCGGTCTGGGACGAGTTCTCGCGCCACTGAGCCAACGCGGCGCACCGCACGCCAGACGCGGCGGCAATTCGGCACGACCCCCGCCGTTCCCAATCCGCCAGAGCGGCAGGTCGGCCGCAAACCGGCTTTGCGCCCACCCCGGCCCCGGCCTACCCTTTGCCCGCCCCGTTGCCATGAACACCTTCGCCTACGCCCACCTCGACGAGTCCCTCGCCACCAAGCTGATCGACCAGGCCGGTCTCGGCGACATCGACAGCAAGGTCCGCGGCGGCGAACGCCTCTCGCTCGAAGACGGCGTGCGCCTCTACGAGACCCCGCACCTCGCCGCGGTCGGTCTCATGGCGCACCGCGTGCGCATGCAGAAGCATGGCCGCAAGGTGTTCTTCAATGTCAACCAGCACGTCAACTACACCAACATCTGCATCTACTCGTGCAAGTTCTGCGCGTTCGCGGCCAAAGAAGGTGAAGAACGCGCCTACCTGATGACGCCGGCCATCGTCGAGCAGAAGGTGCGTGAACAACTGCACCGCCCGGTCACCGAGGTGCACATGGTCGCGGGCATCCACCCGACGATGCCCTACGAGTACTACCTCGACGTCGTGCGCGCGGCGAAGCGTGCGCGGCCCGACATCCACGTCAAGGCGTTCACGATGGTCGAGATCGAGCACATGCTCAACATCTCGGGCAAGAGCGAGGACCAGGTGTTCGACGACCTGCGCGAAGCGGGGCTCGGCAGCTGCCCCGGCGGCGGCGCCGAGGTGCTCACGGACCGCGTGCACAAGGCGGTGTTCCGCGAGAAGATGGGCCCCGACCGTTGGCTCGCCGCGGCGCGCAAGGTGCAAAAGCACGGCTTCAAGATGAACGCGACGATGTTGTACGGCCACATCGAGCGGGTCGAAGAGCGTGTGCAGCACCTCGTGAAGCTGCGCGAAGTGCAGGACGAGTGCGGCGGCTTCATGGCCTACATTCCCTTGGCGTTCTGGCCCTACCACACCGACCTCGCCAACTTTGGCCACGTCACGACGGGCTGGCTCGACCAACGTTCGATCGCGGTGAGCCGGTTGATGCTCGACAACTTCCCGCACATCAAGGCCTACTGGATCATGCTGACGCAGGAGTCGGCGCAGACGGCGTTGAGCTTTGGCGCCAACGACATCGACGGCACGGTGACCGAAGAGAAGATCACGCACGACGCGGGCACGACGGAACCGCAGGTGCTGACCGAGGCGCAGATCGCACACCTGATCCGCGAGGCAGGCTACGAACCGGTGCAGCGCACCACGGTGTACGAGGAGATCGGGGCGAACGCCGGCGCCTGAG
>JBDSBS010000962.1:0-12656 GCA_039921435.1 Planctomycetota bacterium
GGCCGGCGCCACGGTGGTCGTGCTCGACTCCGAGACCGCGCGCCTCGGTCCCGATCTCGTGCCGTGGCTGCGCGCCGAACGCGTCACGGTGCTCTGCCCCCCGCCGACGCTGCTGCGGGCGATGGACTGCGAGGATCCCGCCCGCGAACTGCCCCTACTGCGCCTGTGCTATGCAGGCGGCGAAGCGATGCCGCAGGACCTCGCCGATCGCTGGGGCAAGGCGCTGTGGCTCGAGAACGGCTACGGGCCGACCGAGTGCACGGTGACCGTCGTGCGCGGGCGGCTCATGCCAAAACAGCCAGTGACGATCGGCACGCCCGTGCCGGGGCACACCGCGTTGCTGCTCGACGACCAGTTGCAACCCGTTCCTGAAGGCGAGCCCGGCGAACTGTGCATCGCCGGCACCGGCCTCGCACGCGGCTACCTCGGCCAAGCCGAGCTCACGGCACAGCGCTTCCCCACGGTGCCCGGCTTCGGCCGCATCTACCGCACCGGCGACCTCGCACAGCGCGGTGACGATGGCCAGCTCTACTGCCTCGGTCGCATCGACGCCCAAGTGAAGCTGCGCGGCCACCGCATCGAACTCGAAGCGATCGAAGCCGCGCTCGCTGCGTGTGATGGCGTGCGCGAAGCCGCGTGCCGCGTGCAGAACGAGGCTGGCGCGGACTCGCTGTGTGCGTTCCTCGTGCCCGACGATCCCGCCTTGCCACCGACAGCGGCAGCACTCGAAGCCGCGCTGCGCGGCTCGTTGCCGGTGCACATGGTGCCGGCGCGCTTCACGGTACTGCCCGCACTGCCCAAGAGTGTCGGCGGCAAGCTCGATCGCAAGGCGCTTCCAAACGTGCCGGCTCGCGATGCGGCGCCCGAGCGCCGCGCGCAGCACCGCGGTCGCGCCCCGCGCGGCCAACTCGAAGAGACCATCGCGGCGGCGTTCTCGGCGTGCCTCGGCGCTGGCGTCGACGTCGCGGCCGACGACGACTTCTTCGCGCTCGGCGGCGACTCGCTGCGCGCAGCACAGATGATCTCTCGGCTGCGACGCATCGCCCTTACGGCGACGCTCGCCGTGCGCGATGTCTACGCGGCGCGAACGGTTGCGGCTCTCGCATCTGTTGCCGAGCAACTTCGACTCCATGCAGCCCCGGCCTCGGCGGCAACCGCTGCCGTTGTTCGCCCCGTCGAACACGCCCTGCTCGTCACCGCGGCGCAGACCGCGTGGCTGTTGCTGCTGCTGCTCGCGGGCTCCGCGACCGCGTGGCTGCTCGCGTTCGAACTGTTGCCCTGGCTGCTGAGGGACTTCGGTCTCGTCGCGTGCCTGCTGCTGTCGCCGCTGCTCGGCGCCGCGATGCTCGTGCTGCACACCGCGGTGTCGCTGTGGTTCGCGGTGTTGGCCAAGCAACTGCTGATCGGCCGCTACACGGCCGGTCGCATTCCCGTGTGGGGCTCGTTCCACCTGCGGCACTGGCTCGTCGTGCACATCGTGCGGCTCGTGCCGTGGGGCCTGCTCGAAGGCACCGTGTTCCAGTGCGCGGCCCTGCGCCTGCTCGGCGCGCGCATCGGCGCCCGCGTGCACATCCATCGCGACGTCGATTTGCGGCAGGGTGGCTGGGACCTGCTCGACATCGGCGATGACGCCATGATCGGTCGCGAAGCGCACCTCGGCCTCGTCGAACTCGACGCCGGCCACCTCTGCGTCGGGCCTGTGCGCCTCGGCGCTCGCGCCACACTCGAGACGCGCGCGGGCATGGGACCCGACAGTTCGCTCGGCTGTGACGCGATGCTGACCGCACTGTCGTTCCTGTCATCGGGACGACACGTGCCTGCGGGCGAACGTTGGCACGGCGTGCCCGCGCAAGCCGCGGGTCGCAACGCTCCCACACCCGAAGTCGGTGTCGAAGGCCGCACCCTCTCACCCATCGCACACGGTCTTCTGCTCGTGCTCTCGCGCCTCGCACTCGGGCCCGCCATCGCAGCACCCTTCGTCGCTCTGTGTCTCGGCCTCATCGCGGTCGCCGCGTTCGACACGGCCACGTGCATCGCGTGGCTCTACGGCGAAGGACCGCGTTCGCACCCGCTATGGATCGCTGCCGCGGCCGGACTCGCGGTGACGGCGCTGATCGCCAGCCTGTTCGCTCCAGCACTGCTGCTGCGCTGGAGCAAGGCGGTGCCAGCCGGCACACACAGCCGTTGGTCCTCGACACACCTGCGTCTGTCGCTGCGCACAGGCATGCTCGAGTCGGCCGGCGAATGGCTCTCCGGCACACTGTTCTGGCCCGCATGGCTGCGCCTCGCCGGCATGCGCATCGGGCCCGGCTGCGAAGTCAGTACGATCCTCGACGTGCTGCCCGAGCACACGACGATCGGCGCCTGGAGCTTCCTCGCCGACGGCGTCTACCTCGGCGTTCCGCGGCTTCAGGCCGGCACCGTCACGGTCGCGCCGACGAGCCTCGGTGCCAACACCTTCCTCGGCAACCACGTCGTCGTTCCCACTGGCGAACGTCTGCCCGACGACCTGCTGCTCGGCGTCTCGACCGTCGCCGATGCGCGGCAGATGGCGCGCGGCACGGCCTGGTTCGGCCAGCCTCCGTTCGCGTTGCCGCGGCGCGAAGTGGTCACCGCCGAGCGCCGCCTCACGCACGAACCCGGCGCCGTGCGCTACGGCAACCGCGTGTTCTGGGAGTCGCTGCGCTTCCTGTTGCCAGCGCTGCCCGTCGTGTTGGCGCTGCTGTGGTTCGACGTCGTCGGACGCGCGAGCGGCACCAGCCCGCTGTGGCAACTGCTCGTCGTCGTGCCGGCCGCGACCCTCGCCGTTGGCGCTGTGCTCGCGTTCGTGATCCTGGCACTCAAATGGCTGCTGCTCGGCCGCGTACGCCCGGGCCAACATGGCCTGTGGTCGTGCTGGGCCAGCCGCTGGGACTTCCACTACGTGGTCTGGAACCGCTACGGCAGAGCACTGCTGACGCAGCTCGAAGGCACCCTGTTGCTGCCGTGGTACCTGCGCGCGATGGGCATGCGCATTGGCAAACGCGTCGTGCTAGGCGATGGCTTCGCGCAGGTCGTCGATCCCGACATGATCCGGCTCGACGACGGCGTCACGGTGCACGCGATGTTTCAAGCGCACAGCTTCGAAGACCGCGTACTGAAGATCGATCGCGTGCGACTCGGTGCACATTCGACGGTCGGGCGCGGCTCGGTCGTGCTCTACGGCGCCGACATCGGCGAAGGCGCGCACGTGTCCCCGCACAGCGTCGTCATGAAGCACGAGCACTTGCTGGCGGGGCAGCACTACGCCGGGGTACCGACCGCGCCGGTGGCGGCGGTGGCGCCGGCCGTGCCCACGGTGGCACCGCCGCAAGCACCCGCCACCACGCATCGCGAACGCGACCACGCCCTCGACGTCGCGCGCGGGATCGCCGTGATCGGCATGATCCTCGTTCACTTCGTGCCCGACGACGGCATCGCTGTGCTCACCGCCATGCACGGCAAACCCGCGGCGTTGTTCGTGCTGCTCGCCGGCATGGCCTGGGCGATCCAGGCCGGCCATCGCCCCGACCGAAGCACCTTGTGGCGCTACACCGCGCGCAGAGCGCTCACGCTCGCGGTCACCGGCTGGCTGTTCTGGCACTTCGTCTGGCCGACCGAGGTGCTGTTGCCGTTCGCGCTGATGCTGCCGCTCGTCGTGTGGCTCGTGCGCAGAGGCACGGGCGCACTGCTGTGTTCCGCGTCGCTGCTGTTGCTCGCGGCACCGCTGGCCACGGCACTGTTCGGCACGTACGTCGCGATCGACTGCCTCGAAGACGGCACGCACCTCGCGAACTCGTCCTTCGGCTGGCATACGCTGCGCTACTTCGCCTTCGACGGCAGCTACCCGCTGCTGCCGTGGCTCGTGTTGCCTCTGCTCGGTGCGTTGCTCGTCGCGCGCGACGACGGCAGCTCGGCGAACGCGCGCCGGTGGTTCTGGCTGGCCTTGCCTCTTGCGAGCGCACTGGGATTCTGGAACATCTGGTCTGCACAGCTCGACGAACAGACGCCCGAGCTCGCGCCGTTCCTCACGGCGACGTGGCAACCGACGTCGCTGCCGTTCTTGCTGCAGATCGGCGCCGTAGCCGTGAGCATCACCGCGGCGCTGCAGTGGTGGCACCGGGCCCGAGGTCTGCCGCGCGTCATGCAGCCGATCGCGCGCATCGGCCGCGCATCGCTGACGCACTACGTGCTGCACATCGTGCTGGTCTACGCACCGATGCGGCACTGGTGGCCGGCCGAGGACTGGTCGTTCGCGACAGGCGTGCTCGCCGTGCTCACCTACCTCGCGATGGCTGTGCCATTGACGTGGTGGTGGTTCACGCGATTCCGGCAAGGTCCGCTCGAGGCTCTATGGGCACGCGCGTCAAGTTGAGCGAAGCGCTCCGATCGCTCGGGGCCCGAACGAGCCATTTCAGACGAGCCAGTTCAGACGAGCCAGTTCAGACGAGCCAGCTCAGTCGGCTGCGGCGCCGCCAGCCGACGCATCGAGACCGCTCGCAGCCTGCGCGTCGAGCAGCACCAACACGTCGGCGTGCCGCCGGATCACGGACGCCGGACACGCAGGCGCGACAGGCCCGCGCAACATCGAACGTACGGCAAGGGCCTTCGACTTGCCGAACGCGCAGAGCACGAGGCGCCGGGCGCCGAGGATCGTCGCCGGTCCGGCGGTCACCGCGAGCCGCGGTGGTTCGTTGGGCGCAAACCGGGCCCTGGCATCGTCGCGCGTCGCTTCGGCCAGCGTCGTCCCGTGGAAGCCGCGGTCGAACGACGTGCCCGGTTCGTTGAACGCCAGGTGCCCGTTGCGGCCGATGCCGAGGAACTGCAACACCACGCCACCGGCACGCTGCAGGCGTTCGCCGTGAGCCTGCATACTCGCTGGCTCGCCATCGTGCGGCACCGGCAAGAACGTGCCGCGCGACAGCATCTCGTCGAAGGGCGGGCACGCCGCACACAGCTCGTGCACCATGCCGCCGCGGCGCGCCGGTTCGAAGCCGAGGTATTCGTCGAGGTGCGTGGCGACGAAACTTGTGGTCGCCACCCGGCCTGCCTGCAACTCCGCGCCGAGCGCACGCAGGAACGCTGCGAAGGTGTTGCCGGTAGCGAAACCCAGCAGCGGCTGCTTGCTGCTCGACAACGTCCTGCGCACTTCGTCGAGCAACACCGGCACCGCCGCATCGGCGGACGCCAACACGCGGACCTCGGGGACTCGGGCACGTTCGCTCATCGGGCGGCACTGTGCAGAGTGTGGGCTCGCCTGGCAAGCCCTGAACCGACGCGCCTCAGCCCTGACCCGTCGCCCCCCTGGTCCACAATGGTCCACGCCGGGAGGAACAAACGGGCTGCCGTCGGCGGCACGCCCGACGGGTGAACCGAGTACCTGATGCTGGCTCCGCTGAGCAGCGTGATCCACGAGCGGGAGATGGGGTCGTACTTGGAGTCCTCGGCATCGTGGAAGGCGATGACGTGGCCGTTCACTGGCAGTTCGAACGGCACCGAGACGACGTAGGCACGCAACAGATGGCCTTGCGACACGGTGTCAGCGACCTGGGTCACGCGCCTGTTCGTGTCGAAGCTGCGAAGTGCGGTCTCGAGATCCTTGTCGGCCTTCGTTACTACCGGACGCAGTTCGTCGTCGTCGTTCGTGTAGAGGCCGTACAGCACATCTCACTCGTCGTCAGAACGTTCAGGTTGCTGCACGAGTAGGCCGTGAGCACACGCGCGCTCCGGTCCCAGTAGTTTGCGGCG
The DNA here is from genome assembly GCA_039921435.1 of Planctomycetota bacterium. Taxonomy (GTDB): domain Bacteria; phylum Planctomycetota; class UBA1135; order UBA1135; family UBA2386; genus DASVAL01. Next base: position 5,767 of record JBDSBS010000962.1, read on the forward strand.
AAGAACGACGCGCGGCAGATGAACGTGCGCAGCGTGGGTGTCCAGAACTCGGGCTGCAAGTTCAGCCGCACGAAGAGCAGGGCAGCCTCCGCGAAGGGTGGTTCAGAACGGCTGGTTCTGCGCGGCATCGCGGGGTGCTCCCCCGGCAGCCACCTGCCCACTCAGCCGCGCAAGCGTTGGCTCCGCACGACGATCGGCAGCAGTAGCAAGGCCAGTAGCGACGCCCCGGCCGCGACGGCAAATGCCGCGCCGGCACCATGCCGGTCCCACACGAGACCGAGCAGCAGCGGTCCCGCAAACAGCGCCACACCCTGTGCGGCGTGGTAGACACCAAACACGCGGCCGCGCTTGCCAGCCCCCGTCAAATCGGCGACGTAGCCACGTTCAGCGCCTTCGGTGAACGCCGCATGCAGGCCGTGCACGGCGAACAGCGGCCACAACCACCCCGAATGCTCGACGGTGGCGAACCCGAGCATCACCACGATGTGCACCGACAGGCCATAGGCAATCACCGGCACGCGACCGAGGCGATCGGACAGCGTGCCGAGCGGCCGCGACAATCCAGCCCGCGCCACGTGCAACACCGCCCACAACAGCGGCAGGCCCGCGATCGGCACGCCCAGCTCACTCGCGCGCGCCAACGCAAAGAGATCGACGGCGCTGCCCACCGCGGCCAACACGACGACCGCGAGGAACGGGGCCAGACGGCGCACGACGTGTTCGGGCTTGCTCACGGTGGCGACGACGGCGCCGTTCTCCGCGGCGGACTCGCGCACGCCGAAGACCAGCGTGAGCACCGCGAACAGTCCGGGCACTAGAGCCAGCGCAAACACCATTCGCATCTCGCACCCGATCGCCAGCAGCGCGCTGCCGGCCAGCGCCCCACCCAGAGCACCGGCGTGGTCCATGGCGCGCTGCACGCCGAACGCCTCGCCGCGGCGATCCTTCGGCACACAATCGACAATGAGCGCATCGCGCGGCGCCGAACGCAGTCCCTTGCCAACCCGATCGCCACTGCGCACGAGCACGGCTTGCAGCGGCGTCTGCACGAGTGCAAACAGCGGCCGCATCAACGTCGAGAGGCCGTAGCCGAACAGCAGCCACGGCTTGCGGTGTTGCTGCCGATCCGACAGCCAACCGCTCGCGAGCTTGAGTGCAGCGACGACCAGTTCGCTGAGTCCTTGCAACAGGCCGATGTAGACCATGCTGGCGCCAAGCCCGGTCATGAACACGGGCAGCAGCGGCACGATCATCTCGCTGCTCAGATCGGTGAAGAACGACACTGCGCCGAGCGCGAAGACGGTGCGCGGCAGCGGCGTTCGCATGCGGTTGTCGGTTGCCCTGGCCAGAGGCGGCACGATGACTGCTGGACCTTCGGGCAGCAAGCCCTTCACACTTTCCAGACGATGCCGCGGCGAAACAACAGCGCGAGCACCGCGTACCAGCCCGCGACCCACAGCAGCGCGAACGCCAACGACGCGAGCTTGGGGTCGCCGATCGGCAGCAGCACGGTGTGGAAGAACCACTCCTTGACGGCGACCGACTTGCCAAAGGCCGTCACCGTCACGAGCGATCCGACGATGCGACCGAGCACGCCGCTGCCGACGAACACGAGCAGCGCGTTCACCCCGTAGACCTGCAGCGGGCGCGCGAGTCGCCGCCAGCCTCGCACCTCGAACGCCCACACCGACAGGCCCAATGCCACCGTCGCGATGCCTGCGGTCCACACCGCGTAGCTGCTCGTCCAGAGCGCCTTGTTGATCGGGAAGAACCAGCCCCACACCGCTCCGGCCGCCATCAGCAACGCACCGCGGCGCAGCAGCGTCGCGACCTTGGCGGCGAGGTCATCTCCCGAGTGCAGCACACACCCGGCCGCGACGCCGAACAGCGCCGTGGCGACAGCGGGCATCGTGCTCAGCAGCCCTTCGGGGTCGTACTGACCGCGCGTCTGTCGCCACACATGGTCGCCGAACACCGTGCGATCGAGCCAACCGGCGAGGTGGTCGCTCGTGCTGTCGAGGTTCGGGGAGCCGCCATCGGGTGTCGGACAGAGAGTCAGCAGCGGCCAGTACACGGCGAGGCAGGCGACCAACACCCACCACAACGTGCGCCGCTTGCAGAACAGAAACAGCAGCGCCGCGATGCCGTAACAGACACCTATGCGCTGCAGCACGCCCGGAAAGCGCGTTTGCAGCAGCGGGGAGAAAATCGCCTCCCAGTCCACGTCGGCCCAATCCACGTCGGCCCAATCCGCGACCTTCGCGAACGTCACCAGTGGAAACGCCGACAAAAACATGCCCAGCAGCACGAGGCTGAGCACGCGCTTGCCGATGCCTGCGACCAGCGGTCCGCGCGCGACGCCCTGCTCGAGCTTCTTGCCGAAGGCGGGCACGATCGCGACCCCGGCGCAGAACAGGAACGTCGGGAAGACGATGTCCGTGAACGTGCAGCCGTGCCACGCCGCGTGCTCGAGCGGCGCGTACTGGTACTCGTTCCCCCACCGGCCGGGGTTGTTGACCAATATCATCGCCGCGATCGTCAGCCCGCGCAGCGCGTCGAGGCCGAGCCAGCGATGCGAGAAGCTCGAGACGGCCGTCGTGGCACCCGCCGACGACGACGCGTCGCTCACTTGCCGAGCGCAGCTCGCACGCTGCCGTCGTGGGTCAACAACAGCGTGCGCGCCGTCGGCGCATCCACCCCGTGCCGCAGCGAGACGATCGCCGCCTTGGCCTCACCGTCGCATTCGACGAGCGCGCGTTCCGCCGTTGCCAGATCGCACTCAGTCGCTTGCGCCACGATGCGCACGATGCGTTCGACGAGCTTCTGGTTGCTCGCCTGCAAGTCGACCATGAGGTTGCCGTAGACCTTGTGCAGGCGCACGAAGGCGCCCGTGCTGAGCATGTTGAGCACCATCTTGGTCGCCGTGCCCGCCTTGAGCCGCGTGCTGCCAGTCAGGATCTCGGGGCCCGTGATGACTTCGATCGGCAGCTCGGCGGCGGCCGCGACTGCGCTGCGCGGGTTGCAGACGACCGCGACCGTCAGCGCGCCGACTGCCTTGGCATGATGCAGGGCGCCGGCCACGTACGGCGTTCGACCGCTCGCGGCGATGCCGACGACGACATCCTTGGGGCCGAGCTCGATGCCCTTCAGGTCCTCGGCGCCGAGCGCCTCGTCGTCTTCAGCACCTTCGACGGCCTTCTTGATCGCCGCCGGACCACCGGCGATGAGGCCCACCACCTGCTCGGGCGGCGACGAGAACGTCGGCGAGCACTCGGCGGCGTCGAGCACCCCGAGCCGCCCCGAGGTGCCCGCACCGCAGTAGACGAGCCTGCCACCCTTGCGCATGCGCTCGGCGATCGAGTCGACTGCGGCTGCGATCTCGGGCAAGACCGCTCGCACGGCATCGGCTACGCCGCGGTCCTCGTCGGACATCGCTGTCACGAGATCCAGAGTCGACATGGCGTCGAGTTCTTCGCTGCGTGGGTTGCGGGTCTCCGTCGTCAGCGTCGAGAGATCGGGTCGTTGCATGAACTCACCTCGCGGTCGGCACCATAGCCAGCAGGACTGAGACCAGTCAGCATGTTCGCGAACCCGCGCCCCGTGTGCGAGAGCTTTCGTCGATGCCGAAGGCTCGCGAGGTTGGCCCTCGCCGCGCCACCTAGGTATAGCGGTGCCTCGAACTCGACATGTCCATCGCCCCGCTCGACCTCGGCATCCTGATCGTCTACCTCGCGGCCACCGTCGCGTTCGGTCTGTGGGTCGGTCGTGGCCAGAAGTCGGCCGCGGACTACCTGCTGGGCGGCCGCAACCTGCCCTGGTGGGCCCTGCTGCTGTCGATCGTCGCGACGGAAACGAGCACAGCGACGTTCCTCAGCGTGCCGGGCATCGCCTTCGGCGGCGGCCTGGACGGCACGACGGGCGACTTGCGCTTCCTGCAGTTGCCATTCGGCTACCTGATCGGACGTACGATCGCCACCTACCTGCTGCTGCCGCTCTATTTCCGCGGCGAACTGTTCACCGCCTACGACGTGCTCCGGCACCGCAGCGGTGTGGCGGTGCGCACGCTCGCCAGCGGGCTGTTCCTCGTGACGCGCACGCTCGCCGACGGCCTACGGCTCTTCCTGACCGCCCTCGTGCTGCAGGTGATGTTCGGCTGGTCGCTGACGGCAGCCGTCGCCACCCTCGGCCTGGCCACGGTCGCCTACACCGTCAAAGGCGGCATCGTGGCCGTGGTCTGGACCGACGTCATGCAGTTCGGCGTCTACATGCTCGGCGCCATCGCAGCGCTGTTCGTGCTCGGCAACCAACTGGAAGGGGGCCTCGGCGGCATGCTCGACGCGGCAAGCACTGCGGACCGGCTGAGGGTCTTCGACTTCGACGTGTCGAACACCGCCGCGTTCTGGGCCAACCCGTTCACGTTCTGGGCCGGCTTGCTCGGTGGTGCCGTGCTGTCGATCGGCAGCCACGGCGTCGACCAGATCATCGTGCAACGCTACCTCAGTGCGCGGTCGCAGCGAGACGCCCAGCGAGCGCTGCTGTGGAGCGGGCCGGTCGTGCTCTGCCAGTTCGCCCTGTTCCTCGTCATCGGCCTGGGCCTGTCGGCGTTCTACACGGCGCACGCACCAGCCGTGCCATTTACCAAGAGCGACCGTGTGTTCGCCGACTTCCTCGTGCACCACCTGCCGTCGGGCCTGGTCGGCATCGTGCTCGGCGCGGTGTTCGCGGCGGCGATGTCGACGCTGTCGAGCTCGTTGTCGGCCTCGGCCTCGGCGCTCGTCAACGACTTCCTCCTGCCGATGACCGGCCATCGCTCCGACTCGGCGTTTGCGCTGCGGGCCGCTCGCTGGGCGACGCTCCTGTTCGCGGGCTTGCAGATTGCGGTGGGCCTCAGCGGCCTCGGTGGCGGCGAGGCTGTTGTTGGCCAGGTGCTCAGCATCGCGACCGTGACCACTGGTGTGATCCTCGGCCTCTTCCTGTTGGCATTGAGGCCGCGACGCAGCTCCACGAGTTCCCTCGTCGGCCTCGTGGCGGGCCTGCTGGCGATCGTTGTGCTCGTGTTCGTGCTGCCGCGGAACGAGATCCGCCTGGCCTGGCCGTGGTTCGGCATCGTCAGCTGCGGCAGCACGTTCCTGGTCGGCCTGACCGCGAGCTACGTTCGGCCCACCCGGTATGCTCGAGCCGCGGCGCACCCGCTGCCACGCCGGAATGCGGCACTCAGCGCCGCGCGCCGGCCTTCTCGAGCATGCCCACGAACTCGGCGCGCTGGTCAATCCGCGCCAGCTGCAGCGGCGTCTGACCGTTGCGATCCCACTTGAAGCCCAGCGCCTCGACGTCGGCGCCCTGCTCGATGAGCCAGGCGGCAAGCTCGCGCGCGTCGCGCTTGACGCACCAGTGCAAGGCAGTGTTGCCGAGACTCTCCTGGTCGGGTGCGACGCCGTAGCCGCGCAGCAGGGCAGCGGTCTCGGGACCACAGCCGCCGAGCACGGCGTACCACATGACCGGGAAGTCGTGAGCACCGCGCTCGTGGATCAGCAGGGGGTCGCGGTTGAGCAGGAACCGAATCATGTCGTGGTCGCCGAGTGCCACTGCCGTGGGCAGCGACAGCGGTGCACCGCGGTCGAGGTGGTAGCGGATGATCGGCCGATTGCCGGTGTGGGCGCACGCCTCGATCGCCAGTTCGTCGTCGGTCGAGACGGAGAACACGAGGCGAGTGTCGGTGCCGACCAGCTCGCGCAGGCGGTCGAACCCAGCGTGCGAGCTGCCCGTCACGTTGCTCTGCAGCGCCTGGGGCACATCCGACAAGTCGGGTCGCACGACCGGCTGGCGGTTGGCATCGAACAGCCAACGCGAAGCGCGGTGATCCCGCGGTAGATCCGTGTGCTTCTCGAGCAGACGAGCCCCGGCACGCCATTCCAGTTGCTCGGCCAGGTCCTGCGCCGTTCGACCCGTGTGGTCCTGCGCCGCGGGGTCCGACCCCTTACGGATCGCCAACCGCACCAACAGTTCGCTGCGGGCCCGCACGGTCCCGTGCAGCACCGAATCGCCGGCGCGCTGCGCAGCCTTGGCGTCGGCGCCGTTGGCCAACAGGTCCGTCGCTGCACAGAACGCACCGGAAACCGTGCGGCAGGACATGGCAGCACGGGCCGGAGTGAGACCGGAGCCAGTCGCCGGCGACGCGTCGGACAGACACCCAGCCGAGCGCAGGCGGTACAGCTCGAGCGATCCGACCAAGGCGGCCGCGTAGAGGGGCGTGCCGCCGATCGCGTGCGCCGTCTGGCACAGTTCGGGCTGCGCTTTGGCCAGTGCCTCGAAGCGAGGCCAGTCTTCGGCCAGCACCGCCTCGACGATGTCGAGCTCGATGCGGGGCGCGAGTTCTTCGGCGATCGCAGCGCGACCCGCCAGGTGCGCGAGCACGAACGCGGACCGCCCTTCTGCATCGCGAACGGTCGCCAGCGTCGCATCGATGGCCAGCAGGCGCCGCACCTCGCCGAGGTCACCGACCTCGGCGGCGCGCAAGAACGCCTCGGCGCTCGACCCGGTGTGCGACGGCGGCGCAGGTCGAACGGCGGTGCCAGCGCGCACCGAGGCGGCCGTGGCGGCGGCGGCCGCGCCCATGGACAGAAGCATGCTGCGACGAGTGAGTGACATGTGAGAACCTCGATTTACTTGGCGAACGGAGAGTGCGGGGCGGATCAACAACCCTGCATTTTTCTGCTACCCTCGCGGCCGCCGATGCCAACCACGACGCGCGACGACGGCGAGACCGCTGCCTTGCCGCACAGCAACGGTGCTTGCAGTAAGCCGGGCAACCCCGAACTGTTTCAGCGTTTCTACCGGGAGCTGCGCGCCATGGCCCGCCAGCAGCTGGCGCGCGAACGGCAGGGTCACAC
>JBDSBS010000963.1:0-9262 GCA_039921435.1 Planctomycetota bacterium
GATGGCGCGGACGCGCAGATCTATGTTGTGGCGTGACAGGAGTCGAGCCCTGGCGCGTTCGATCTGGGCCAAGAAGGCGCCGCCGACGTGACCGGGCCCGATCAAGCCCAGCGAGATCGTCTGCGCCGACAGGTAGAACCCGGCGTGCACAGCCCGCAGGGCGCGAGCTGCATCTGCGGCATCGATCGCCACCGAAATGTTGCGCTCCGACGAGCCCTGCGCGATGACGCGCACGTTCACGTTGGCGCGCGCCAACGATGTGAACAGGCGCGCCGCGACGCCGGGAGTGCCGCTCATGCCGTCGCCAACGATGGCGAGTGCTGCTATGTCCGCGTCGACTGCGACATCGCTGATCTGGCGGTTCGCCAGTTCTCGCGCAAACTCCTCGTTCATGGCCCGCCGCGCTCGTTCGGCATCGCTGGCGCGGATCACGCAGCAGATCGAGTGCTCCGACGATCCCTGCGAGATCATCACGACCGACACGCGCGCCTGTTTGAGCGCGGCGAAGGCGCGTTCGGCCGTGCCAGGCACGCCGATCATGCCGGCACCTTCGAGGTTGAGGATCGCCAGGCCGCTGAACGTCGTGATGCCCTTGACGGGCCGCGCGGGATCGCCGGTGGCGTCGATGCGTGTGCCCGGGTGTTGGGGTCGGAACGTATTGCGAGCGATCAGCGGAATGCCGCGTTCGATGGCGGGGGCCATGGTCTGCGGGTGCAGTACCTTGGCGCCGAAGTAGGCGAGTTCGCACGCTTCGGAATACGAGAGTCGCTCGATGAGCACTGCTTCGGGCACGAGCCGCGGGTCCGCCGACAGCACGCCGTCGACATCGCTCCAGACGTGCAGCTCGTTCGCTTCGAACAGTGCGGCGAAGATCGCGGCGGAGTAGTCGCTGCCGTTGCGACCCAAGGTCGTGAAGCGTCCTGTCTTGGTTCGCGCGACAAAGCCAGGGATGACGGTGCGCGATGCGCCGTTCTGCCGGCGTTCAGTCAGGCGCGCGCGCGAAGCGTCCCACTGCACGATGGCGCCGAGGTCGCTGGCCTCGACGACGAGGACCTCACGCGCATCGAGCCAGAAACTCGGCTCGCCCCGCGCGCGCAGGGCCGCATCGACGAGCCGCGACGACCACACTTCGCCGAGCCCGCTGATGAAGTCGAGCAGGTCGTCGGCAACGGCGCCGACTAGGGCCTGCGCGTGCAGCAGGTCGTGCAGCGCTTCGAACTCGCCGCGCAGCCACTCGAGCATCGGCTCCGAGTTTGCCCCGAGCAGGGTGGTTGCAGCAGTCGTGTGGCGCGCGGCCAGCTCGTTGGCTCTGTCGCGCCAGTTTGCATCGCGCGCGGCGGCGCGGTGCACGAGAGAGATCAGTGCGTCGGTGACGCCCTTCAGTGCGGAAACGACGACGACCTGCACTTCGTCGCGCCCGACGAGCACGTCGACGACGTGGGCAATACGTTCGGCATCGGCGACGCTCGTGCCGCCAAACTTGTGGGCGATCACGAGTCCGCAGCTCCAGCACCGAGGACACCGCGGTCGCGTCGGGCCCAGGCAAAGCCGATGCCCGCACTCGCCAGCAGGGCGATGCCGTAGAGCGTGAAGGTGCCCCAGAGCTCGGGAATGACCTTGGGCACAATAGCCGGCACAGTATCGGGGAGGTTTTGCATGACGGTGATGGCGATCTTCACGAACACTTCCCGCTGCAAGACGATGGCGCCAACGCTCGCCGCACCGAGCGCTGCGAGGATGATTGCACCGTGCGGTCGCTGGACAAGTCGGAGCCCGGCGAACAGCAGTGGCACGAACAGGAAGCAGGTGAAGCGGTAGACGTCGTGTGCGACGCCAAACATCGCATGCTGACAGAGCACGAACAGCACGATGCCAGCGCCGGCGCGTTGCCATCCATCGGCGAACGCATGCCAGAAGATGAGTACGGGCAACAAGCCGAACCAGATGAACGTCGAACCCAGGTTCAACACAGCGAGTCCGAGCGTACCGACCGGAAAGTAGGTGAGGCCGAGGTAGTGCGCCATGGTCAGAGTCTGCCCCTGCGCCTCGGCCCCGACTACGAGGCGCAGCAGCACGTAGGCACTCGCAACGACGACCCCGCCAACCACGTCGGGCAGCCCGCGAGCGCCGCCGACTTCGCCACCGGATCGGTGCCGCCAGTACAGCAGCCATGGCCAGAAGAATAAGATCTGCTCGTGGTTGAGCAGGTTGAGAGCCTGCAGACTCCAAAACAGGCCCGGTCGCCGCGCGGCCATCAGCGTTGCCGTCAAGAGCAGGAACGTGATTGGATCCGGATACCCGACGTGGCCCTTGTAGATCTGGATCGTGCCCGTGAACGCGATCACCGTGGTCAGCAGCATTGCTTGCCACCAGCGTGCTCCGAAGTGCACCGCCGCCGCGAAGATCATGGCGATCAGCAGAGCCGTGCAGCCGTGCGCAAACATCCAATACCGTTCGCCGGCGAAGCCGAGCACGTGCGCGACCAACGGCCCGAGCACGCGGTGGGGAAACTTGCCGACCAAGGCGAGCGGCGCCTTCGCCATCTCGCCATACTCGGCGCCGAAGTTGAGCGTGTGCGTCTCGGCCGGTTCGACGAGGCACGTCAAGAAGAACACGCCCGTGCCGACTAGCAGGGCCAGTGGCCAGAGGACGGCTGGGCGAAGCGTGCTAGTCATCGGCGCGCGCAGAGCATAGGCACGCCAGCGTCCCGAATGCATGCCCGGGCTCGCCGGGATGCGCTACAGGCTCACTTCGATCTGCAGCTCGCGATTCTGGCCCGGCGCGATCGTCACCTCGCGTTCCGCCAGCACTTCGAAGCCTCGCCGCACCGTGATGCGGCACCGACCTGGCACCAGCCCGTCGAGCACCGCCGTTCCGCGCATGTCGGTCAGCCCGCGCTGCGTCGAGCCGAGGGAACCCGCACTGGACACTTCCAGGGAGCGGACGCCGCGGCGAGCAGTTTGGTCGCGTGCATCAGTTCACGCTAGGCTCGCTAGGCCGCAACGAGCGGCGTCGCGGTGGGGCATGTGGCCCCGTTGGCCTGGTCCGAGTCCGGTGCGTCGACGCCGGGATCACTGCAGCGGCAGCAACCGCAGTTCGGCGAGCAGGGGCAGGTGGTCTGAAGCCATGCGCGAAAGGGCCGTGCGGGGGCGTTCGAGGCGCACGAGATCGAGGTCGCCTCGCACGAACAGCGAGTCGAGCGCGCGAACGGGTGCGTATGCGGGGAACGTTCGCAGCCGTCGCGTTGGACCCACGAAGCCGGACGGCGCGAGCAAGCGACCGCCGAGCGTGCCCCAGACGTCGTTGAAGTCGCCGGCGACGAGCGTCGGGGTGCGTGCCTGGATGGACAGCAGCGGCCGCGATTCCAGGAAGCGACCGAGTTGCTTGCGACGCTCGGCTTCGCTGAGGCCCAGATGCAGGTTGAAGACGTGTAGCGTGCGATGGCCCCCTGTCGCGGTCGGCAAGCGCAGCTCGGCGTGTTGCACCGAACGCGCCTTGCGTCCTTCGATCGTCAGATCGACGTTCTCGGTGGCGGCGATTGGCGAACGGCTGAGGATCGCATTGCCGTACTCACCACGGTGCGGCCCGAAGCGAACGTTCACGAAGTAGCTGCGGTGCGGCATGCCGAGCGCGTCGGCGAGCACGTCGACTTGGCGTTCGTTGCGGTAGCGGCGAGCGTTTTGCGCGACTTCCTGGAGCAGCACGACGTCGGGCTCGGCTGCCGCTAGAACCGCCGCGATGCGCGCCGGGTCGTAGCGGCGATCGAGGCCGCCGACGCACTTGTGCACGTTCCACGAGACCAGGCGGATCGTCAGTGTCAACAGTGGTCTCTCGGTATGCGGGTGGTCGCGGGAAGTGATGGCGGTATCGCGCAGCATCGCGTAGCACCCGGGCTACCGCAACGCCGTCATTGAGCGAGCCTGATGCGCCGATTTGCGTCCAGCGACGGTCGGATCTGAATGCGTTGCGTCAGCCGACACGTTCGTCACGTGCAGCACGTAGGAGTGTAGCCGGTCGATGTCCGTGTGTCCGCTGGGGCCCAATGCTGCCTCACGCAGCAGACCTGCCCAGCGCTCCAGGTATTCGAAGCAGGCTACCTCGGGGCAGCGAGGCAGGAACAGCAAGCACAGCAAGCGCAGCCGTGCCCGCGCCGTCATCGGCTTCGGCCATCAACTGCGTCTCGCTGCAGGTAGTCAAGTCCCACGCTAGCATGCGCAGGGTGGGGTCCAGTTCGCTCAGCGCTTCGAACAACCCGGTCGGCTGTTGTGTCTTGCGCGGGAGGGGCCGCCACAGAAAACGGCTGACAGGTCGGCGCCCATGGTGCATGACGAGAGGCAGGAAGAACGCGGGAAGGCCGCGGCGGTTGGCCCAGGCAAGGCCCAGGTTGGCGAGCACCGCGGGGAGTTCGTCGGCGTCGACCTGTTCACCAAGCCACTGCTCGAGGATGCGCACGACGTAGCAGGCCATCTGCCACGCAGTGAAGCGGTCATCCGCCGACTTGTGCTCGGGCACGACATACAGGAGCACCGTGGCCTTGCCCATGCGCGCGGTGAACAGCAGGTCGGTGTGGCGGCCCTTCAGCGCCTTGTCGACGAACGACCCGGGCACCCGTCGCAGCGTCGACCAGTCGATGGCGTCCGCGACCGCCTTGGGCAGGCACGCGCGCAGCAGCTCGGCCATCTGCTCGGGCTCGCCGAAGACGAACTTGAACGGGCCGTCGTGGGTACGGATGAGATCCATGCAAAGTGCAATGGGGCACGTCGATGTCCGCTGGTTGCACTCGGCCAGGGAAATCCTCGGCTCGCGGTCCGGGCCCACGCTGCGAGGCAATCAGCGCTGGAAGATCGGCAGGTACTGTTTGGGAATCTGCAGGATGATGCAGGCGACCGCCGTCGCGAACGCATCGCCGGGCCCTTCGTCGGTCGGATTCAACCAGCGCCCGTCGTCGCGTTGGTCGGCGAGCAAGTGCTTGCGCATCGTCGCGTAGTAGCGAGCGAAGCAGCCCTGCCGCAGCAACCCGTCCGCCTGATAGAAGACCTGGCTCGCGTAGTAGTTTCCGTACCAGAAGTAGTAGTGGTGCGGCGTGTACCTCATGACGTTCGCCATATCCTGCTCGAGGAACTGGATGACGTCGTCGAGCAGCGCGGCTTCGTAGATGCCGGCCGACAGCAGCGCCGTGCCGGCGGCGGCTTGGATCGAGTAGTGGTCGAACTTGCGGAACGCGCGCGGCCCGTGAATGTCGTAGTAGTAGCGACCCTTGGCGGAGCCGGACGGCACTTGGTGCCTCGCGACGTACTCGACGGCGCGATCGATCGTCTGCTTGGGGATGTGGATGCCGATGTTGCGCGCGGCGCGCAGCGCCTGCAGTTGGCACACGGTGACCGAGAGGTCGGAGTCGCGGCAGAACGCGTTGTAGCGCCAACCGCCGTGCGCGTTCTGGCAGTCGACGATGATGTTGGTGGCCCGTTCGAGTCCGGTCTTCAGCCGCGGGTCGGCGACGTTGCCGTAGACCTCGGCCAAGAACAAGGTCGCGAAGGCGTGGCTGTACATCCTCGAGCCGCACGCCGAAATCACGCCGTTCTCTTGGATGCACGACAGCACGGCGTTCATCGCCGATAGCACGCGGTCGCCGTATGCGCCGCGGCCCGGCAGGTGGCCGCCGGCGAGGAAGGCCATGCCGCACAGCGCAGTCACGCCCAGGTGCCCGCTGCCGGTCGCGATCTGCAGGTCGAGCGACGTGATCGGCACGTAGCTGCCAGACCCTCCGCCCCGGCTGCCGACGACGCCGTGCCAGAAGCCGTTCTTGTTCTGCTCGCTCGCGAGCCAGGTCAGGCCGCGGGCGACGGCGGCTTCGACGTCGGCATCGGGCTCCGCGAACGCTGGTGCGAGGTCTTTGCGCGCGGCGGGCCGCTGTTCGGCAGGGCGCTGTTCCGCGGGGCGTTGCGCAGCATCGCTTGTCTGCGCCGCGAGCGGCAGGACGAGTGCTGTGGCTGCGGCAAAGAACGCTCGGGAGCGCGACATTGCCAGAATGCTATCAGCGAGGCCGATGGGTCTACCCGCGCGGCGTGTAACAGCTTCTCTGCCGCGCTTTCCCAACGCTGGCTCTACCTGCAACCTGACTTGGGAATCAACTCCGCAGAATCGTGACTGCCGTTCACGAGTCTGCGGAGCAAATGCCTAGTACACCCAAGACCGCGCCTGTTTGATCGCGAGTTTGCCTTCGGTCCGTCACCTTGAACTCGACCTCCATCCCGAATTGGTCGCGCCCCTTCTTGACGCAGAGCGTTCGAAACTCGCGGTGGATCGCGTCAGGCTCTTCCGCAGAGTTTCGAGGCAGTCGAGTTCATAGCGATCTCCGACCTGGGCCACAAGCTGTTCGTCAGCAACACCGGCGGCGTGCGGGTCTTCAACATCGATGGGGTGGCTCCGACCCAGCTCGCCTCGACACCTTCGCTCGGCGTGGTGAGCGTCGCCCGTCGCGTGCGGTGAGTCTGCAGACGATCAGCGGCCGATGTCCTCGTCCCAAACGTCGGGATGCTGGTGCTGGAACGCGCGCATCATTGCGATCGCGGCGTCGAGGTTCATGTTCACGACCTCGACACCGCGCTGCTGCAGCAGGTCTTCTTCGCCGCGGAACGTGACGTTCTCGGCGAGCACCACACGCGGGATGCCGTAGAGCAGGATCGCGCCGCTGCACATCGCACACGGCGACAGCGTCGTGTACATCGTCGCGCGGCGGTAGACGCTCGCGGGCTGGCGCCCCGCGTTCTGCAGTGCGTGCATCTCGCCATGCAGGATCGGATTGCCTTCCTGCCGGCGGCGGTTGTGGCCGCGGCCGATCACCTCGTCGTCGACGACCAGGCAGGCGCCGATCGGAATGCCGCCGGTCTGCAGACCGAGCTTCGCCTCGTGCAGCGCCAACTCCAGGAACTCGCGGTCGCGCGGGTGGGCCGACATGTCCTACTTGGGTGCTTTCCCGGGCGGCATCGGCGTCGGTGACTGTGGCGTCGGTGCCGTTGGCTTCGGCAGCAGGTGCTCGCGCAAGAACTCGCGCACCTCGGCCCAGGCCTTCGCCGCGTTGGCGGTGTCGTAGCTCGCGCTCGACGGATTGGCGAACGCATGCTTCGCGTCGTAGCGTTGCACGCGGCATTGCTTGCCGGCCTTCTGCATCGCTGCCTCGAAGGCGTCGACGGTTTCTTTGGGGATGCTGCGATCCTGAGTGCCGAAGATGCCGAGCACGGGTGCTGTGATCGCCTGCAGCTTGGTCGCGTCGGTGACGAGCTGGCCGTAGTAGAGCACACAGGCATCGAGGCGCGGCTCGGCGAGCGCGAGCTTCAGCGACACGCCGCCGCCAAAGCACCAGCCGAGGCTCGCGCGCTTGGTCGCTTGGATGTTGGTATCGGCACCCAGGTAATCGAAGGCCTGCTTCATCACGGCCTTCGCCTGCTCGGCATCGACGGCCTTCATGAGCGCTTGTGCCTCTTCGGGAGTCGTGCCGACTTTGCCGCCGTAGAGGTCGACGGCGAGCGTCGCGTAACCTTCCGCGGCGAGGCGATCGGCCCAATGCTTGATGTGGTCGTTGAGGCCCCACCATTCGTGGATGAGCAGCACCGCCGGCAGCGGCGCCTTCTTGTCCTTCGGCATCGCGAGGTAGTGCTTCTGATCACCGATCGTCACCATGGTCCCGGTTGGCAGCGGCGATGGCTCTTGTTTCAGCTTGTGCAGCGCGGCGAACGTCTTTTCGTCGGGTGCGCCGCTGGAAGGAGTCTGGTCAGGGGCCGGTGTCGGTGGGGTTTGGCCGGGGATTTCCTGTGCGCGCAAAACGCTGGCAAGGAACACGCAAAGCATGAGGAAACGCATGCGCTCACGATAGCGACTCTGCGTCGCCATGCCGACTTCACAGTTGCCGAGTGCGGCCAGATCTGACGGAAGAGCAACATCGCTGCCAAGGCGAAGCACGATTCCGCGACCGGCATCCCCAGAATCCGCCGATCGCCCGAATTGTAGTGCGAGACGAGCGCGTCAGGAGTCTGTGCCGCGCAGCAGAGAGCGCTCGCGCCGCCACAGTCCGTGCACGCCGACCGCCAGCAGGAAGAGCAGGAGCAGCGAGCGCGGGCGCTCGAGAGCGATCGTGTCGCCAACGTCTTCGACAAGTGGTGGAGCCGGCCGCTTCGTCGCCAGACTTGCCGTGTCGATGGCGCGCAGTGTGCGCGACGGGCTTTGCGCCAAGGCAACGCGTGTGCGCTCTCGCACGAGCGGCGACGCATCGACCCAGAGCGTGCGCACCGCGTCGGCGGCAGCGAGCGAGGCCCAGGGTTTCGCCGGGTCGGCGGCGGCGACGATGCGAGGCATCTCCTCGACGGCGCGCAAACGCACGAGCGCATCGATCGCGGCGAACCGCACCTGGTCCTCCGCGCAAAGCAAGGCTCGCAGCGTGACGAGCGCCTCGCCGCTCGTTCGCGACAGCTGGCGGGCCGCTTCGCTCCGATCGCCGTCGCGAGAACCGAAGGCGCGCAGGGACATCGCGGTGGTCACGCCGGGGGAGCCTTCGCTCGCCAGCGCGATCAACGCGGCGGGCAGCAACAGGCCGCCTCCGCTGCGGCCGCGCACGCGCAGGTGGGTCTGTGTGCGCCACGCGATCCACGTCACCTCGCCGCACAACGAACCGCCTAGATGCAGCAGATCCGCCCGCGGTTCGCCATCGCTCATGGCGGCAGCGAGGTGGCCGATGACTACCGACACATCGAGTCGGCGCGGTTCATCGATCAGGTCGGCTTCGAGAGCTTGCAACACCTGCCGGAACGACGCGGGGACGCGGAGCTCGAGCGGCACGAACCAGTCCTCGCTGCCGTCGTCGGCGCAGCTCCACAACAACGGCGATGCGGAGCCGAAGGCACAGGAGCCAGCCGCGACCACGTGCGCTGGCAGCGAAACTTTGCTCGCGCGGATGGTGAGTCCATTCGGCGAGACCGACAGCATGAATGGTTCTTCGGGACTCCGGCCAAGCGGCCACTCGGTCCGCTGGGGCAGGTGGTCGGTGCACAACCAGGCCAGGGCTGGCACTGCGCTTCGGCGCGCGCCGCCGGCGAAGGCGGCGCGTAGGATCAACCCTTCTTGGCCAGGGCAGCTGTCGGTCGTGCCACTTGCGACCGCGATGGCTAGCGCGGCGAACGAGGCAGCAGCGCGTTGGCCCAATCGACGTTGGCCCAGGCGACGTTGGCCCAGTCGACGTTGGCCCAGTCGACGTTGGCCCAGTCGACGT
>JBDSBS010000964.1:0-4979 GCA_039921435.1 Planctomycetota bacterium
CGCCTACTCGTAGCCGTCGCTGTGAGAACCAGAGCCAAGAGCTGCGCAGCGGGAGACCGAATCAGAGCCAGACCAGACCGCCGGAATCACGCGTGTTTACGCAGCCGTCGACAGGACCTGCCGCTCGCCGTCTTCGTCGGTGTCTACGCAGTCATGCTGCTCGGCAGCGTGCCGGGACTGCGCATCGATCGCACGGGTGCCGCGTTGCTCGGGGCCATCGTGCTCATCGCCGGCGGGTCCTTGTCGAGCAACGTTGCGTGGCAAGCGATCGACATAGGCACGATCGGCCTGTTGCTCGGGCTCATGGTCGTGTCGGCCCAGTTCCGTCTCGGTGGCTTCTACACGCGCCTCACGCGCTGGCTCGCGCAGCGACCTACGTCGCCCGAGCGCCTGTTGTTCGAGCTCGTCATGACGGTCGGCATGTTGTCGGCGCTGCTGACCAACGACGTCGTGTGCCTCGCGATCGCGCCCGTGCTGGTCGACGTTTGCTGCCAACGCGGACTCGACCCCGTGCCGTTCCTGCTCGGGCTCGCGGCCGCCAGCAACACCGGTTCGGCCGCGACCTTGATCGGCAACCCGCAGAACATGCTCATCGGCCAAGCGCTGCATCTGCCATTCGGCGGCTACCTGCTCGACGGTATCGTGCCGGCTGGGCTGGGACTGTTGGTCGTCTGGGCCGTGCTCAGGCGCGCCTACCGCGGTCGCTTCGCGCGTGAACTCGTCGTCGCACGCCCGGTCGACCAACCGTTCCTTCGCTGGCAGAGTGGCAAGGCCCTGGTGGTGCTCGTGCTGCTCGTCGCCGGTCTGCTGGCATGTCCGCTCGCTCGCGAGGTGCAGGCCCTGCTGGCGGGCGGGTTACTGCTGCTGTCGCGGCGCATGGCAAGCCGCGAAATGCTCGCGCTGGTTGACTGGCAACTGCTCGTGCTGTTCGCGTCGTCGAACAGGCCAGCCGACTCGGCGTGCAGCCGCGCCGCGGCAGCTGGGTCGTCGAGCACCTTCGCACCGGCGTGCCGATCACGCTGCTGACGTTGGCTCTCGCCGCCGCGTGGCTCTGGGTGCGCAGCTGATCTGCTCCCGCGTCCCTTCGCGTAGCGCGCGGATTCTCCGATTGGTCGGCGGGAGTAGTAGTGCCAAATGACACCGGTGACACCGGGGCCGGCGCTGGCGTTCGTTGCCGCGCTGCCAGACGATGGGCGCATGCGTCTCGTGCTCGTGCTCGTGCTGCTAGCCGCCGCAGCCGCCACCGTCGGTTGGACTCTGCTGGCCGGCAGCGACGATGCCCCACCGCCGACCACGACCAAGAGCACCAAGCCGGCCTTTGCCCCAGCCGTGCGGGCGCCCGCGGTGAACGAACGCAGCAGCGCTCCATGGCAACGCCCGCCCCCGTCGGCGGCAGACGCCACACCACCGACGAGTGCGTCGCATCCAGATCCGGCAACCGATGCCAAGAACTCACGACCGATCACGGTGACACTCGTGGTGCGCGACCTGGCGACGCGGCACCCTGTGCCGTCATTCCGGTGGCGTTTCCGCATCGGGGCGATCAGAGAGCGCGGTGAAGGCACCGACGGGCGGATCGATCTTGCTCTGCCCAGTGAGGCAACAGGCGAACTGCTCGTCGAGGCGGATGATTTGGCGCCGTTCGTACAGACGGACTACACGGTGCCGACCATGTCCGTCGGGCCGGCGGTACTCGACGTGTTCCTGCGACCGGCCATCGTCGCTGCCGGCATCACGCTGCTCGTGCACGACACCGCGCTGCAGCCGATCGCCCACGTGCGCGTCGACGCCTTCCCGGTCGCAACCGAAACGCGCGAAGGCGGCTGGCACCTCGATCAGGCCCTTTGGGCGCGCCGCGCCGACGCGAGCGATGGACGTTACACGCTGCCGCCGCTGCCGGCCGGTGAGTACGGCATTCGCGTCGTCGCAACCGATGCGGACGGCGGCCTGCTGCCGCTGCTGCCCTACGTGCACACGTTCGCGCTGACCGGCGACAACGGCTTCCTCGAGGACGTGGCGCTCGAGCCCGGGACCCTGCCCGTGCTCGAACTCGTCGACCTGAGCGGCCAGGCGCTGGCACCAGGATCCGCGGGCACGGTGACGCTCCAACTGCACCTGCCCGGTGGGCCGCTGACGCCCCGCCGATGGGTCGTCATGAACGACGGCTCGGCGACCACGGCCGTCGACACGCTGCCGGGAAAGGCGCCAACATGGCCAGCCGAGGCGGTGCCCGCGAGCATCTACGCACTCGAGGTGCACGTCGCAGGGGAACTGCGCCTGCAGCGCACCCTCATGCTGCGGGTCGGCGAACGGCAGGTCGAGCGCATCGTCGTCCCGTGATCGCGCGGGCCGCGCTCACTCATCGCCGAAACCACCACTGCGCCGCATCTCGCCGTCCATGCCTAGCGTGCCCATGCCATAGCTGGCCATCAACAGGCTCATCAAGGCGAACGGCTGGAGCAAGACCGTCGCCCCCATGACCACGACAAACGCGATGGCTCCGGCCGCGGAGTAGACGAAGCGACCGCCGCCGGCCGCTTCCGCTAGCACCGCCGCCACGCCGCCTACTGCTGTGAGCGCCGGCACGAGCCCAAACCCACCCATGAGCAGAGACTGCAGCAGCCCCATGACGAAGAACAACGACGCGCCGTAGACGAACGCGCGTCGCAGACGGCGACGCACCTTCGTGCCGGCATCGTCATTGCGGTGTCGATCGTACCACCAATGTGTGCGCAGTCGTTCCTGTTCGCTGCGCGGCAGATCGCGAAACCATGGTTCCGCTTCGCGTGGATCGATGTCCGATGCCGCGTCGATCGCGGGCGGTGTCGCGTCCGCGCATACCGCCTGATCGGCGACGTCGACGGTTTGGTCCGTTGCCGCAACGACACTTGGCTCACCCATGTTGGCAGCGCGGCGCCTGCGCTCGGCGCGCTGCTCGCGATGTTGCATCTCGGCAATCCAGCTCGTCGCCGGCTTGGCCGCCGCGATGCGGCGCTTGAGGGCGGCGAGGG
Source organism: Planctomycetota bacterium (assembly GCA_039921435.1). Taxonomy (GTDB): domain Bacteria; phylum Planctomycetota; class UBA1135; order UBA1135; family UBA2386; genus DASVAL01. Next base: position 3,012 of record JBDSBS010000964.1, read on the forward strand.
CTCGCTCGGCTTCGGGGTCGGGCTCGCGCGGCGCCACGGGCGATGGCGTCGTTGGCGCTGCCGCGGGTCGCACGGGTGTTGCGGGCGCTGGTGCAAGGGTGCGCGGTGGCCGCACCGGCACGTCGAGCAACTCACCGGAGTGGGCCGCGCGTTGGTCTTCGGGCAGTGGTGCCCAGTCGTCTGGTTCGCTCATCGGCTCGTACTTCTTTTCGGCAAGGGGCGCCCGTCACCTTGGCCAGTGCCGGCGCCACTCGAACTTGCCTCGGCCGGCGCCATCTTGGATCGCTGCCTGAATGCACGAACTCGAGCACGCCCGTAACCACGTCTGTCTCGGCGCATTGGCCCTTCTCACCGGCTGCACGTTACACAGCCGAGCGACGCACTGGAACGAACGCATCGCCCCCGATGGACAGCCGGTCTATGCGCTGACCGCGACCAACATCGGCATGAATCTCGCCATCGTGCTGCCCTTGCTGGGCACGACGTCGCTCGACACGATCATCGACGAAGCGACGGGCGAGATCGCCAAGTTCGACAGCAACCAACTGCGGATCGTGGAAACCGAGAGCACCAACTACTGGGCAGCGATTCCACCGGTGACGTGGCTCTTGTCCCCCGTCGTGACCAGCGTGAGGATCGAGTATCGGACGTCGGCTGCCGAGCAGGCGGAGGTGCACGGGCAGGAAAGTGGACCAAGTCGCGCTACGGCCGCCGGACGCCGCTCTCCTCAGTGACGGCTCGAACGCGTCGCCAGCCCATGCTCTGATGCTGCGAACGGCGCGGCACCGTTGCCGGGCCGGCGACCACCGCTACCGACGCCGGGGCTTGGTGACCCTTTGGCGCTCGTTACTCTTGAGACACCCCACGTCCACTGGCGCACGACCACGCGGAACGACCACGATGCGATTCCTGCCCGATCCCGAACGACCGGTTCCAGCCCCGGAAGCTGAGCGGCCGGTGTGGCTGTGGATGCTGTTCGCGAGCGCCGCCACCGCCGCGTTCGGGGCCACGCTGCCGTGGCTCAGAGTGAAGTTCGAACTCCTGTTCGGCGAACACATGGGGCCGCCCGGTTGGCATTCCTCGGCTGGCTTCACGTGCCTGTTCACTTGCTTGATGGTGGCGGTGATGGCGCTCGGAGAGACGGGTTCGGCGACCACGCGCCAGGCCGTTCGCCCCGGCAGCCTGTTCCTCGTGACCGTCGCCTGCCTCGCCTTGGCGCTCGAATGGTGGAACGGACCGGGCACGTTGCGCGGCGTCTCGGCACAGCGAACGCTGTGGTTCTACCTCGCCTGCATCGGCGTACCCGTGCTGCTGGCCACCTGCGCTGTGCGCTGGGCCGCGGTGCGCGGTCGCGATGCCTGACAATCGACAACGCCACGTCGCGGCAGGCCGGCTGCGACGTGGCTTTGGCAGCCCATCGCTGCCGCCCGGCATCGGCGACTCCCGCCAGAAACGAAGCCGGGCGACTCACGTCGCCCGGCTGTCGTTCTGTGCAGCCCGTTGCCGAACTGCACACCACTGCGTTCGCGGTCAGTTGATCGTGAACGAGAAGTGGTAGTTGGCGCCCAGAGTCGGCACCGGATCACCAGTCAGCGCGATGCCCGACGTGAAGCCGTAGTTCTGGATGCCACTGCCGATCGTCAGACGAAGGCCGTTGGACATCTGGAACGCGTTGGTCGGGTAGACCTGCGGGTTGAACATGCCGACCTGCGCGGCAACCGTGAGGTTCAGCAGGTTGATGTCGTTCGGGATGAACAGCGCCGGGATCTGTGTGGTCGTCACCGGGTACCAGACCACTGGCATCAGCAACACGACGTCATCGGGTTCCGGGCCGAGCGGCACAGCGCCCTCGGTGAAGCCGAGGAACAGCAGGCACTCGGCCACGGTGATGTTGACCGTGCAGGTCGTGAACTGACCCGTTTGGTCCGTCGCCGTGTAGACGATCGTGTAGCTGCCAACTTGGGCATT
>JBDSBS010000965.1:0-2999 GCA_039921435.1 Planctomycetota bacterium
AACGCGGATCGATGTCGCCGCGGCACTCGACCACGCTCTGAAAAGACGACCAAGGCGCCTACGGAGTAGCGACCGGGTCGGCCTCCGCCGCCGGCGCTTCGTTCGGTTGGTCGGCGACGATGTCTTCGTCGTCCTCGGGCTCAGGGCCGAGCAAGTCGACGTCGCCGCGCAGAATGCCGGCGAGCCGCCGGAGGTCCGCGGTTGTTCGCTTGCGCACGCTGGCGCCGGACAGGTGCAGCAGCACCGAACCCAAACGGTCGGGCAGTTGCACGAGCTGGGCCACGTAAGTGGCGATGCGGGAGCACTCGGCCTGTTCGCATTCGACCACGTCGTGCACGTCACCACGTTCGCGAGCGAGAGTGCGCTGCTCGGCCTCGGCACGGGCCCCTTGCCAGATGCCGAGCCAGTAGTCGCTCTGCGTCTTGAGCGGCAGGCCGGGGTCTGGTTCTGGCGATGCGGCTCGCGCAGTTGCCGGCGAAAGTGCTTCAGCACTCTCGGAGTCGATTCGGTTCCACAACGCTTGGTGCGCGGCGTGGACGATGTCCTCGATGCGCGCGCGGACGTCGTAGCGGTTGCGCAGTGCTGGAACCTCAGCGGCGAGCGCAGCCGGCACGCCGTCGAACGCGGCCACGATCAGCGACACGCGGTCAGCGGTGGCCGTGACACACTCAGGAGTCGCGTGGACTTGGGCGACATCCTTCGCGAGGCGCCACTCGGCGCGCTCGGCCCGCGCCCGCCGCCAGTCGAGTTTGGCCTGTTCGGAGCCGGCCGTTGCGCGGCCGCCAGGTCTGGCAACGTGGTCGGCCTGCCACTTCACCGCCCGTCGGCGCCAGGTCGACAGGCGCTCGCCTGGCTTCGGCGTGGGCATGCCGCGGCCCTTGTGGCGCAGCATCGTGCGGCGCGAGACGCCCAGGGTCTCGGCCAGCTTCTCGATCGTCGGGGCGGGCTTGGTGGAGGGTCTGGTCACGGTGTCAGTGCCACGATGTTTTCAGTGGGTGCGGCATGAACAAAGACCTCGCGCCGTAACCCGCTACCCTTTATCAACTGCCGGAAGGACCCTTTGACCCCCTCGACAGTCGTGGCTGCCCGCTGTGCCTCCGATCGCCTCGACGATGCAAAGCATGGCCCCCGCCACGATCGTGCGGGGCGCGAGCAGCGGCGACGCCAGGTCACTGGCCCAGCACCAGCCGAGCCAGTCGACGGGCCTCGGTGCGCCCCCGTCGCTCTGCCTCCTCGGCCGCATTGGCAACGTCTTCGGCCTCGGCCAGGTCGGCGTTGAGCTTCAGCGCGGCCTCGGGACTGCCGGCGATCGCACGCAGATGCCAGCCGAAGTCGCGCACGCCATCGATCGCGCAACGGCGCAACTTGGCTCGATGCCACAGTTCGTCAAACGTCACAGGCGCTTCGCCCTTCACGCCGCATCGCCTCGCCAGTTCGGCGATCGAAGGCGGCCCGGTCACAGCGGCGGGTGCAGGTGCCGCGGTCGGGGCAGGTGGCGTCGGCGCCAGTCGCGGTGCGCGCGTGCGTGCATTCAAGTCCTGCAGCTCAGCAAGGGTGAATGGCCGAGCGTCGATGCGCGGCCCCTTGGCGAGCGCCAGGCAGTTGCGCAGATAGCCGGCGACCATACCGGCATCGCCCATGAACTCGGCGCGTGCCTCGGGGTCGCCAGCGAGAACGTGCTCGGCGACTTTGTCGACGTCGATGCGGAGCGCTTCATATGCGCACAGCAGACCGATTCCGAGTGCGTGCTCAACTTCGGTCAGCGTCACGCGCGATGCATCGTGCCTGAACGAACCGGCCAGCAGCCGCAGGTTGACGTCGACGCTCTGCTCGATGGTGGTGGCGGTCACTGCAGCACCTCCGCTTCCTCGGTGTCGGCATCCTGGGCATCGTTGTCGGCCGTTCCGTTTCGCAGTTCGTCCAGTCGCCGCGCAACGGCATCGCGCTTCGAGCGAAGCTTGCTCGCGTGGTCAATGACCGTCCTCGCTTGCGCGAGAACGCCAGGCGTGAGCAAGGTCTGGTTCGCACGTTCGAGCCGTTCGCTGGCCTGGGCCTCGGCGTCGACGACTTCGGCCAGGTCCTGGTCGGCGAGGCGCAGCTCGTTCTCGACGGATTCGATGTGTTGCTCGTGCGCCGTCTGCTTGGCCATGGCAACGCACTCATGGTGACCGCTTGCCGCGAGTTTGGCTCGCAGCTGCGCCAGCTCCTGCGCGCGTCCGGTCTCATGCGTGACGAGGTTCTGGGCGCGCTCTACGGCGATGTCGGCATCGGCGCGGATCTTCTCGGCTTCGGCCTCGAGCTGCGCTGCACGGTCTGTCATCTTCGAGCGGCCTTGAAGCGCTTGCTTGTGGGCGACTTTCGCCTTGTCGACAGCATCGGGTGCATCGCCGAGCAAGTCGGCCTCGAGCAGTAGCGCCAAGTCTTGCTCGACGATCTCGGATCGCTTGTTCAGCGCGGATGCGCTGCGGTCCAGCTCTCCAAGCTGCTTCTCGTTGAGGTCTGCGTTGCGCGCTTTTGCGAGCAGCGCCCAGTAGATGGCGGCGTCATCGGCGCGACGACCGCGCAGACGTTCTCGAAGGGATTGAATCACGTTCATTGTTTTGTACTCCAGACAGGTTGATAGCGCCGATGCTCGCGGACCGACGAGGTCCTCGCCAAACGGCGCGAATGAAAAAGAGCCCCCGAGCGCCGACTCCACGCATGCGCAAGCAAACGTTGCTTTGCTTGCGTGCCGGCGATGCCGGCGGCGGGGAGAAGGGCCCGAGGGGTTCGCCGAGGGGACAAGAGAGAACCCTCGGCTGTGCGGCCGGCGACGAGCCGGCTTGGCAATTCGATGTGAATGCGCGATGTGTGACGCGTCACGGCTGCGCCTCGCTGGCATCGCGTGGGTCGACTCGGTGCCACGCGGCGTCGCGCGTCGCCTGCTCGATGTCCTGCGCCTTCACGTTCGGCGCGGGCGGTACGAACACGATCGCGTGTGTGGCGCCGATGTCGTCGCC
>JBDSBS010000966.1:0-2637 GCA_039921435.1 Planctomycetota bacterium
TTCGGCGCGTGGTCCCTGCGGCAGGCGGCGGCGCGGTTCGCAGCCTGCCTTGGACTCGCGGCGATCGCCAACAACGACCGTGTGGGTCTCATCGCCGGCAGCGGCGACGTCGAGCGCTTCGTCATGCCGAAGAAGGGGGCCGGCCACGTGCTGCGGCTCGTACGCGACTGCCTCGTGCTGCAGGGCGGTGCGATCGGCACGGACCTCGGTGCGTTGCTGGCGCACGCGTCGGCAGCGCTGCGCCGGCGCACGGTTGTGTTCTTGATGTCGGACTTCCTCGCACTCGGGCACGAACACGCGCTGGCACTCGGTGCGCGCCGGCACGACCTCGTCGCTGTGCGCCTGTTGCCGCGCGAAGTGCTCGAGCCTCCGGCTGCGTTGCTGCGCTCGATCGATCCCGAGACAGGGCGGGTGCAGCTGGTAGACCTGCGCTCTGCGCGCGTGATGGCCATGTGGTTGCGGCGATGCGCTGCTTGGAGGGCGCGTGCTGACGAGATCTTCGGGCGCGCTCGCATCGACTGCATCGACATCGAAGTGCCGGCGGTGCCCGACATCGCCGCCGTCTCGCAGCCGATCCTGCGCTTCTTCCGGCGGCGGGAGCTGCGCGCGGTGAAGCGATGAGGTGGTTGGGTCGGTCGGCGGTTGTGGCGGTTCTCGTCGTCGGCGGTGCCGTGCCGGCGCAGGCGATCGAGGTTGTGTGCGCGCAGCCAGCCAACGGGCTCACGTTCGGCGAGCCGTTCGAGGTGACGGTCGTGCGAAGTTGGTCGCTCGGCATGGAGCCCGAACCGTTCGACGAGAAGGTGCTGGCGCCGCTGTCGGTGGAGCTCGCTTCGGAGCACGTCGAGTCCTCGTCGTCGTCCCAGGGCGTGCCGAGCACCTTGGTCGAACGACGGCGCTACGTCGCGAAAGCCTACGTGACCGGAGAAGTGCGTCTGCCGCCGATCGAGTTCCGTTGGCGCCGCGGCGACGCGGTCGAGACCAGCACGTGCACGCCGGCGCCGTTCGTCGTGCGCTCGGTCCTGCCCGAGCCGCCCGGTGACGTCGAATGGCTTGGCGATGTGCGCGAATGGCCCGTGGAACGCAGCCGCTTGTGGTGGCTGTGGGTCCTGGCAGCGGCGGTGGGCAAAGGCCTATGGTCGCGATGGCGTCGGTCGGGAGCAACGACCAGACCGACCCAAGCACCGGGACCCGCGCCGCACGCGCTTGCGCTGGCCCAGCTCGCAGCACTGCCGAAGCCCGGCGGTGCGAACGCGGAGATCGAAGCGTTCTACGTGCAGTTGACCGACATCGTGCGCGCATACAGCGAGCAGCGCTTCGCGGTGCGAGCGGCGGTGTGCACGAGCGAGGAACTCGTGCGTCGTGTGCCGCTCGGTGCCGAGCCGCTGCAGCAGTGCCTGTTCGCCTGCGACCTCGTCAAGTTCGGCGCGCGTCGACCAGCCACCGAAGAGCACGGCGCCGCGCGGCAGCGTGCCATCGCGTTCGTGCATGCCACCGTTCCCGCCGGAGTAGCCCCGTGATGCACGCCGCGATGGACCTTGGCTGGCAGTGGCGCGATCCGGCCTGGTTCTGGCTGTTACTCGTGTTGCCATGCATCGTCTGGTGGCGCTGGCGATGTGCACCGCGCACGTCGTTTGCAGCGGCCGGATTGCTGCGCGGTGCGATGGCCGACGCCGTCGACGCTGCGGCGATGCCGACGTCGTGGCGCCAACGCCTCGTGAGCCTGCCGTTGCTGCTCGAACTGCTCGCGATGGGGCTCGCCGTGTCGGCCCTGGCGCGACCGGTGCAACGCCTGCCGCTGCCGCCCGAACGCGAGGGACGCGATGTGTTGCTATGCCTCGATCGCAGCTCGTCGATGGCGGCGACCGACCTCGCCCCCGGGCGCTCGCGGCTCGACATCGCCAAGGAAGTCGCGGCACAGTTCGTGGTCGAACGTGCCAATGACCGCATCGGCTTCGTCACGTTCGCGCGCTATGCCGACCTCGGTTGTCCACCGACGCTCGACCGCGATGCGATCCGCGAACTGCTGGGCTCTGTGCAGATGGTCGAGAAGGACGGGCCTGAGGATGCGACTGCGATCGGCGCCGCGGTCGCGAATGCGGCCGAAGTGCTGCGCCGTTCGTCGGCGAGGGGCCCAGCGAGGGGCAAGGTGCTGGTGCTGCTGACCGACGGAGAGGAGAACGTGGCGACGAGTCTCACGCCACAAGAGATCGCGCCGCTGCACGCAGCGCAACTGTGCGTTCGGTTCGGCATCCGCGTGCACACGGTCGTCGTCGGCCAGGGCAACCAGAAGACCTTCGGGCGCGTCGTGGCGCTCGACACAACGGCCGTGCGCCAGCTCGCCGCGACGACGGGCGGTCGGTTCTTCCAAGCTCACGATGCTGCGGCACTGCGGGCCGTCTACGCCGACATCGATGCACTCGAAGCGGTGGCGTTCGCCGAGCCGCGCGTGCTCGTGCGCGAGTGGTTCGCGCTCGCGTTGGGGCTGTCGCTGTTGCTTGCCGCGCTGTCGCACGGGCTCGCTCGAACCGTGCTCGGGGTGCTGCCGTGATCGCGTTGTTGTTCGTCGTGCCACCGTGGTGGCCGGCCTTACTGACTCTGCCCGTGCTGCTCTGGCTCGGCGCGCTCGCGTCGGCGGCC
>JBDSBS010000967.1:0-4313 GCA_039921435.1 Planctomycetota bacterium
GGCTGGCGAACTCGCTGCCGATCCAAGGCAGCGCTGTCGCAGTCAGCACATTGGCACCACCGCTGCCGATGCAGCCCGAGCCGACACTGGACGCGGCGGCTGCACAGTTGCTGACGAGCGAGCCGAATCCCCCGGTGGCGACGTCGGCCAGGCTGATGAACGAGCCCGCCACGAGCACGCTGCCGTCGGGGTTCCAGCGCAGGTCGTAGACCGTGCCGTTGGCGCCAGCGCCGATCGGCGCCCAAGCCGAGCCGTTCCAGCGCGCCAGGCGCGCCAACGGCGTCGGCGTCGTGACACCCTGGGAGGTGAACGCACCGGCGACGAGCAGATCGTCGTTGGGCAATGCGACCAGTGCTTGGATCGTGCCGTTGAAGTAGCCGAGGTTGCCCCCGACCGTGCTCCACGCGGTGCCATTCCACCGTCGTACCCACTGTCCGCCAGCGGTGACGATGTCGCCGTTGCCGAGCACCGCGATCGAACCGCCTACCCCGCCGTTTGAAGTCAGCGGCTGCCAAACGAAGCCGTTCCACCTGCCCACCTGGCCCAAGAAGTTGATCCCCGCGATCACGCCACCGTCGGGCAGTGCCAGCAGCTTTGGTTGGGCGCCGAGCGACGGGATGAAGCTGCCCGCGATCCCGGTGCCGTTCCACGCCACGCCGTCCCACACGGCGATCCCGTCGACATAGTCGCCGGCGGCGAGGATCTGCCCGCCGGGGCCTCCTGCGAGGCTGCGCACCGCGCCAGGCAGCCCGCCCCCCAACGCGTGCCATGCGGTCCCGTCCCAGAGCGCGACCGAGTTGGCCGCGACACCGCCTGCCGATGCAAAGGCACCGCCGATCACGACGTCGCCGTTGGGCAACGGCAACACTGCGTATGCCGGCCCATCGACGCCACTGCCCAACGGCTGCCAGACGCTGCCGCTGCGGCGCCCTACGCGGTTGGCAGCGACGCCTTCGATCGTCGTGAACTCGCCGACGACAAGCAGGTCCCCGTTGGCCGCCACGACCGTCGCGCGCACAACGCCACCGGTGCCGGCGCGCAGCTGCCGCCACGCGCTGCCGTCCCAACGAGCAACAAAGTCGGCGTCGCCGCCGACCGATGAAAAATCGCCGCCGCCGACCACTTCGCCGTTGGGCAACGCAACCAGGGTCCGGACCAAACCAGCGAGGAAAATGGTCTGGGGCAAACCGGGCCCCGCGCCAAAGCCCGACCAGTTGCTGCCGTTCCATCGGGCGACCTGGTTGGCAGGCACGCCCCCAGCAGTCAGGAACGCGCCGCCGACGACGAGGTCGCCATTGGTGAGCTCGGTCAAGGCGAAGCCGACATTGGCGATCCCGCCGCCCAAGCCCGACCAACTGGTGCCGTCCCACCGGGCGATGCGGCTGGCCGGCATGCCCCCGGCATACTGGAACCAACCGGTGGCGATCAGATCGCCGGTGGCCAAGGTCCGCAGCGCCGTCACGTTGGCATCGACGCCGCCTGCGAACGGCAACCAGCTCACACCATTCCACCGGGCAAGGTTGTGGCCGCCTGGTTGCAGCAAGCCAGCGCCGCCAGCGACGAGGTCGCCGTTCGCCAGCGTCGCCAGCGAATTGACCGTGCCCGTCAGGCCGCCGCCCAGCGTCGACCACGCGGCGCCATCCCAACGCTGGATCGAACCCGTCGCCGGCGCGGCGCCGCCTCCTGCAACGATGTCGCCGTTCTGCAACACAGCCAGTGCGTTGACAGGGAACGGCACTCCAGCAGCCATGGGTTGCCAAGCGGAACTGTCCCAACGCGCGATGTTGTTCGCCGCGGCGCCGTTCATGGCGACGAACCAACCCCCCACGATCAGGTCGTGGTTGGAGGCTGTCGCCAACGCCGTCACCTGCACCAGGCCAGTACCCGTTGCCCCGCCACCCGAGCCCAAGGATTCACAGCCGCCGGTCGACGGGTCGTAGATGACCAAGCCGCGCGACATGATGTTGCCGAGCGACGAGAACGCGCCGCCGAGCGCGACCACGGATGGCAGCGGGCCGCTGCCGTCGGGATCCCACAGGCAGCTCGCCAGGACCTGGCCGTTGGCATCCGACGAGATACTGGCAGAGTGGTAGTCGAGCCCGCACTGGGCGGGCGCGGCCGTGCTGACGAGCGACCACGACAGAACGAGCGCGACGGAATGGGGCAAGAAGGCACGAGCGCGATTCATCATGGAGTTCCTGGGCACAAGGCCGGGGCCAGTTGGCCAGTTGGAGCTAGAACGAACCGATCTGGAACACCAACGCGTTGCTCGCCTTCACGCCAGTGAGGGCGCCCGTCGCATCGAGCAGAACCGGCAAGACCTGTTGGCGAACGACGGTCCCCAGCAGCGCCACCGAGTCGGGCACGGCGAACTCCGACGACACGTTCCCCGCGACTGGCAGCCTGAGCTCCAGGACGTCGGGCATGACGAGAAGCTGGCAGCCGTAGGTCGGCACCGGCAACAGCGAGCTCAGCGGTGTCGCGAGCGCAGTCGACCCGGTTGCGACCAAGGCCAACGCGCCAGCGGCAAGACCGACCGCGGTGGTGCGGCAGCGTCCCCCGAGCCACGGCAGCACGTTGGGCGTCAACACGGCGGACTGGTAGTAGTAGCAACCCGCCGGAACGGAGATCACGCTGGCGGGGCAGGACGTCGAGACGCGGGCGAAGTAGCAGCGCGGCACACCGTCCGCGATCGTGAAGTCGCCGCTGAGCAACAGATCGCCGTTCAGGGCACTGGCGAGCGAAGACACGGTGCCGTTGACGGCGCCACCGAGTGCCGTCCAAGCCGCGCCGTTCCATCGCTGCAGCGGTCGAGCGAGATGGGTTCCGTCGATCAATGGGCCGGCGACCAAGTCCCCATCCGGCAGCACAGCCAGCGACTGCACCGGCCCGCCGGGTCCCATGCCCAGCGGCGCCCAGAAACTGCCGTTCCAGCGCACCACCTCGGCGCCGTTGGAAAAACTGCCGCCGAGCACCGGTGCCCCATCGGCGCCAAAGACGAGGGCTCGGCTCGTGCCTGGTTGCGACAAGCCCAGCTGCGTCCATTGCAGACCATCCCACCGGAATACGCTCGGGGCGGTCAGTGCATGCACAACGCCACTCAGTGAGACCGCGAGTCGCACTACGGCAGTTGGCACGCCCGCGCCGAGCGGCGACCAGTTCACGCCGTCGAAGCGGGCGACGTTGGTGACGGCGACGCCGGCCATGTTGTAGAGCACCCCGCCAACGATCAGGTCGCCATTCGGCAACTCGACGGCGGCGACGAGTTGTCCATACGACGCCGTCGCAATCGTCGACCAAGAGGCACCCGTCCAACGCTGCAGGATCGGCGTTGGCACGGTACCGCTCCAGGCCGAGTTTCCACCTGCGAGCAAGTCGCCGCTTGGCAACGCGAACAAGCCGATGAGGTTGAAGCCACTGCCAGGGCCGGAAGGGTAGCCTGCGCCAATCGGCGACCACGACAGGCCGTTCCAACGGTGCGCCAGACTGTCGCCAACCGCACCGTACCTGGCACCGACGAAGATGCTGCCGTCAGGACGCACGGCGAGAAAGGCCATCGGGCTTGCAAGGCCAGAACTGGCCGCCGACCAGGTGACCCCGTTCCAACGCGCCAGGCCGCGCGCGGCGACGCCAGCGATCGAAGAAAAGCCGCCAGCGACGAGCACTTCGCCGCTCGCGAGAGCCGCAAGAGACAGAGGGGTTAGGGACGCCGGAGAATCGCCGAGCGGGGTCCAGACAAAACCGTCCCATGTGGCAACGCGGCCCGCAGCTGAGGCCATGAAGCCGCCAGACGCAACCAACAGCCCGTTCGGCAACTGCTGCAGATCCCTCACATGGTTGAACGGCGCACCTGCCAGCACTGCCCAATTCGACCCCGTCCACCGCGCCACGGTATCTGCGGTGCCCCCGGGCACCGATTGCCCCCCAGCTATCACGTCGCCGTTGGGCGATACGATGAGTGCCAAGGGCGCGCGCGGGAACGCCGTCCCGAGCGCCGACCAGGCGGTGCCATCGAAACGCATCACGCCCTCGAAGAACGAGGCGCCTGCGCCGTAGACCGACGCACACAAATCCCCGTTGGGCAAGGCTGCCACAGCGTAGAAGCTTGGGCTCGGATTGGGGCTGGGGCCGACCAACGACATCGACCCCAGCGACGACCAGCTGGTGCCGTCCCAGCGCGCGATGCCCGCCGTCGCAGCACCACCGGCCGCCGTGAGACTCCCTGCGACGACGATGCCACCCGCCGGCAGCGCCAACAGAGCCGAGACGTAGCCGACCACGCCCGCGCCGAGCGCCGTCCAATTCGTGCCATC
>JBDSBS010000968.1:0-2540 GCA_039921435.1 Planctomycetota bacterium
GATTCGCGGGAATCCACCTTGGTCCGCGCCACGTCGCCGCGCTGTCTTGGGGTGCGAGCATCAGGGCACGTGCCCCGACTCGCCACGCTCCCCATTTCATCGAGACCCACCATGAAGACGCTTCCCCTTGTCCTGTTCACGTTGCTGCTCGGCACCGTTGCCCCTGCCCAAGTTGGCCTCGCCCTGGGCCCTTCGGGCCAGCCTGCCCTCGCAGCCATCCGGCCGACGCTCCAGAACACGGTGCCGGCGGCGGTCGTGCAAGCAGCGGGCAACCCGATGTTGCGCGTGCACTCCGCCGTCATCACTCCCGCGGTTCAGGTCGGTTCGCCGATGTTCCTGCTGCTCGGGTTTCCGACTACCGCACCACTGCCGCTCGGTGCCCCGCTGCTGTTTCCGGGCTTCGGCTTGCCGGGCTTCCTCGCGATGCCCGAGGTCGTCGTGATCGCCAACGCCGGCCTCGCCGGTACCATGGGCAACCCCGCCTATCCGCTGCCGCTGCCACCCGGCCTCGGCCCACTCGGTCTCGCCGTGAGCGCGCAGATCCTCGTGCTCGCGCCGCCAGGCCTGGGGCTGACTGGCGCCACCGGCATCGTCATCTGACGTCGCCACCCGGGCGCGGCAAACGCTGCTACAGCAACGGTGTTCAGTCGTCACTGAGCGCTGCTGAGGCGAAACTCGGGTGCTCTTGCCCGCACCGCTGTGCTGCGTCACAACCACTCCTGGCACGGCCTCGAGAACTTCGGCAGGGCGCACGAGGGGCCGGTGGCTCAGTTCTTCCTGGCCGACCACGCCCTGGCTCGCGCTGTTGGCCGTGCCAACGAGACTGTCAGCACGGCCCTCGACGACGACAGGCGGCAAACGGGGCGGATCCTGAGGTGCCGCGAGTGCAGAGAGCAGCAGCGAGTACGAGAGTGTCATGGTCGTCAGAAAGCCCGCTCGCAGAACCACCAGAGTCCGGCGAGGCCGACAGCGACCGACACGAGCGTCGGCAGCCACCGCCAGGTCTTGGACCGCATCGCGGTAGCCAGAAGCGGCACCGCCACGAGCGCGAAGGCCAGCTGCCCGACTTCGACGCCCAGATTGAACGTGACCAGCGGCACCAGCATGCTGGGCCCACCGACGTGCAGATCCGCGAGCACGCTGGCGAAGCCAAAGCCGTGCACGAGACCGAAGCCGAGCGCGAGCGGCCAGCGATGTGGAGCGCGCCCGCCGCGTTGAGCTAGGTTGGCGACAGCGACCCAGACAATGGACGCCGCGATCGTGCTCTCGACGAGCTGCCCGGGCAGGTGCACGAGGCCGAATGCGGCGGCACCGAGCGTCACCGAGTGCGCGACGGTGAACGCCGTGATCGTGGCCAGCACGCGGCGGAACGTGACACCCGCGGCGAGCAGGGCCAACAGGAACGCCAGGTGGTCGAAGCCGATCAGGATGTGTTCGATGCCGAGCGCGAAGAAGCGCAGGCCCTGACCAAAGCCCGCCGGCGCAGCCGTGGCGACTTCGGGCATGGCAAAGCTGCACATGCCACCGTGCAGCAGTGCGTCCGCGAGGATCACTTCGCCATCGCCGAGCGCGGCAACATAGCAGCGATGACCGCGCGACAATTGGCTCAAGAACGGCACCTCGAGCACGGCCTCTCCTTCGTTCGCGGCGAAGCGCAGCGTCAGTTCGACGTCGCGGTTCTCAGCGATCGTCGCTTGCACGTCGAGTAGTTCCTGCTGGCCTTCGCCTACTTGCACGCGGAACCCCGCCACGGCGACATCGCGCAACAGCGCAGCGCTCGCGGCCAGTTCACCCGCATCGATCTCGCCATCACCGTTGCGGTCGCACTTCGTTGCGGCGCGGAAGTCGGCGTTCGCGAACGCCGCGTGCACGACGACCGCGGCTTCGGTCCGCACGACGCGCACCGAACTGAGCCCCGGGTCGTGCGGAGCGGCGACACAGCACAGCCCGGTCAGAGCCAACGTAGAGAACGACACCATGTTTGCTACTCCTGATCGATGCACGGCCCTCGGCGCGAGGCCGAGAGCCGTGCAATCGGTTGCCCGGCGGCGGTTGCCTAGTGCGTGTGCACGCGGCCGTTGTTTGGGGTCGCGGCGTACGGCATCACCTTGTTGTAGGCGACGTCGTTGCTGTCGACGTTGTCACCGGCGATGCGGATGATCGGCGGGTTGACGCGCAGGTCGCTGATGACCGCGGACACACCGATGTCGTAGACGTCGTCGCCGAAGCGGCGGCCATTGGGCCAACCACTGGGCACCTGAGCGTTCGACAGCGGGCTGAAGATCGTGTCGCCGCCGAAGATCGACAGCCGCGAGAAGCCCGCGTCGTCGGGGTTGCTCGGGTGCGTCGCGCCGCCACCGGCTAGCCGCACTGGCGCGGTCGACAGATCGCACTTGATGACGTCGGGGATAAAGATGCCGGCGAGGTCCGTGCGGTTCGTCTGGATGCCTGGGATCGGGTTGGGCGCGAACACGAGCGCGTTCAACAGCCCAGCGAGCTCCGGATTGAGCGCGTAGTTCTGGAACCGAGCCGCGTCCGTC
>JBDSBS010000969.1:0-2504 GCA_039921435.1 Planctomycetota bacterium
CGCGCGCAGCAAGTGGTAGTAGCTGGCCGCAGAAGACGGATTGGTGACGCGCAGGTTGTTCTCGGCGCACAGTTGCAAGAAGCGCTCGAGCCGCGCCGAACTGTGCTCGGGTCCTTGGCCGTCGTAGCCGTGCGGCAGCAGCAGCACGAGTCCGCAGTCCTGCTGCCATTTGGCTTCGCCCGCGGCGAGGAACTGGTCGATCTGGATCTGCGCGCCGTTGCAGAAGTCGCCGAACTGCGCCTCCCAGAGCACGAGCGTGCCGGGTGCTGTCGTGCTGTAGCCGTACTCGAAGCCTAGCGCTGCCTCTTCGCTGAGGAACGAGTCGATGACGATGAAGCTCGCCTGCCCCTCCTGCATGTGATTCAACGCCACGAGCCGCTTGCCATTGCTCGCGTCGTAGAGCGCGGCGTGGCGCTGGCTGAAGGTGCCGCGCCCGGAGTCCTGACCGGCGAGCCGCACGTTAACGCCGGTCGTCACCAGGCTCGCGAACGCGAGCGTCTCGGCGGTTGCGAAGTCGATCGGCGTCTTGCCAGCCAGCATCTCGGCGCGCCGCCCGAGCACACCCTTGACCTTGGGATGCGGCGTGAAGTCGGCCGGCCAGTCGAGCAGTCGCGCATTGAGCCGCTGCAACTCGGCGAGCGGCACCTCGGGCACATTGGGCGCCCACTCGCGGTCCTCGGACTCAGCAGCCAGCACGACGGGCGGCGGTTCGCTCGCACGCACCTCATCGAGCGACTCCTTGAGCCGCTGCTGCACCTTCTGGTCGTAGTTCGGCAGGTCTTCTTCGCGCAGCACGCCCTTGCGGATCAAGAACTTCTGGTACGACTGGCGCACAGTCGGGTGCGCTTCGATCTGCCGGTAGAGCAGCGGCTGCGTGTAGCTCGGCTCGTCGCCTTCGTTGTGGCCGTGACGCCGGTAGCAGACGATGTCGAGCACGACGTCGGCGTGGTAGCGCACGCGGTAGTCCATCGCCAAGCGGATCATGCGCACGGCCGCGAGCGGGTCGTCGCCGTTGACGTGGAAGATCGGCGCCTGGATGCCCTTGGCGACGTCGGTGCAGAACGGCGTGCTGCGCGAGTCGGCTGGCGACGTCGTGTAGCCAATCTGGTTGTTGACGACGATGTGCACGGTGCCGCCCGTGCGGTAGCCGCGCAGCTGCGACATCTGCAGCGTCTCGAACACAGCACCCTGGCCCGCGAACGCAGCGTCGCCGTGCACGAGCACCGGCAGGATCTTGTTCCACGGCTTCGGCTCGCCCCCACCCAGCAGCTGGTCCTGGCGCGCGCGCGCCATACCTTCGACGACGGAGTCGACCGCCTCGAGGTGGCTCGGATTGCAGGCCAGTTCGATCGCTACTTGGATGCCACCCTCGGTCGTGTACTCACCACTCGCGCCGAGGTGGTACTTGACGTCGCCCGAACCCTGCGTCATCGAAGGATCGAGCCAACCTTCGAACTCGCCGAAGATCTTCGTGAGCGGCTTCTTCATCACGTGCGCCAGCACATTGAGCCGGCCGCGGTGCGCCATGCCGAGCACCGCATGTCGCACGCCGTGTTCGGCGGCGTGCTCGAGCAGCGCGTCGAGCACGGGTACGAGCGTGTCGCCGCCTTCGAGCGAGAAGCGCTTGTGGCCGACGAAGCGCGTGTGCAAAAACTGCTCGAACGCATCGGCCTCGACGAGCTTGTCGAGAATGCGCAGCTCTTGCTCGGGGCCGAGCGGCGCTTCGTTGCGGTTCTGCTCCATGCGTTCGCGCAGCCACTGCCTCTGCTCCTGGTCGGCGATGTGCATGAACTCGGCGCCGACGTGGCGGCAATACGTGAGGTGCAGCGTTTCCTGGATCTCGCGCAGCGTCGCAAACGGCTTCTTGGTGACGCCGTCGCTGAAGAACGTGCGTTCCTTGTCCCAGATCGTCAGCCCGTAGGTCGACATGTCGAGTTCGGGCCAGTCCACGGGCTCGAACTTCAACGGGTCGAGGTCGGCGAGCACGTGGCCGCGCACGCGGTAGCTGCGGATGTAGGTCATCAGGCCAGCGGCGCGCTCGAGGTTCTCGGCCTCGCGCAGGCTGCTGCCGAGTGGCGGCCGGCGATCGACGCTGTTGTGCACGGGTCGATAGGGCACCTTGAGCGAGTGGAAGACCTCGTCGTAGAACCCTTCTTCGCCGAGCAGCAGCTTGTGCATCCAGTCGAGGAACTGCCCCGACTCCGCACCCTGGATGACGCGGTGGTCGTACGTGCTCGACAGCATCATCGTGCGCGCGACGCCGAGTTCGGTCAGCGTTTCGGGGGCAGCACCGTGGAATGCGCCTGGCACCGTGATCGCGCCCGTGGCGAGGATGAAACTCTGCCCCACCATCAGGCGAGGCAGCGAGCTCACCGTGCCAATCGTGCCAGGGTTTGTGAGCGTGCACGTCGTACCCGCGAAGTCCTCGGGCGTGAACGAACCCTTGCGTGCCTTGCCGACCTGCTGGTTGTAGCCCGCGAAGAACGCCGCGAAGTCGAGGTTGC
>JBDSBS010000970.1:0-3503 GCA_039921435.1 Planctomycetota bacterium
CGTGCCGGGCAGCGAGCGCGAGCTGCGCGCAGCCGAAGGCATCACCGATCGCCGGGCACGCTACGGCTTTGTAGGATCGTCGGTCCGTGCGGCACGCGATGTCGTGGCTGCTACTGTTGGTGCCCTCGACATCCCTGCTGGCCCAGGCATCGAGCGACCCCGTGCTCCTGCAAGGTCGCGTCGTCGACATGCGCGGCTCCGGCGTGCCAGCGGCGCGGGTGCAGGTGACGAGCTGGGGCGAATCCGAACCGATCCTGGCCCGCGGCACGAGCGATGGCGACGGCTACTTCCGCATCGGCCGCGTACCGTGGCGTTCCGCGTGGAGCGTGTCGGCGACTGCGGACGGCCAGAACGCGGTCGACTACTACTGGCACGATGCGAGCGAGCCCGTTTCGCTGCGACTCTTCGACGCCGCGGTGCTGACTGGCGTGCTGCGCAACAAGATGGGCGAACCCGTGCCACGAGTGGTCCTGCGCGCCATTTCGTGGAACCGCGTGTCGGCAGCGCACGATCTCGCGACGACCGACGACGCGGGCATGTTTCGCTTGTCGAAGGTCACACCAGGGCCGGTCAGCGTGGTCGCCGCGGTTCCCGGCGAAGGCCTGTACGAGAAGAACTTCCGCGCGCGCAGCGACGCCGAGATCGCGCTCGCGCCGAACCCAGGTGGCCGCACTTCGCTGACGATCCGCGTCGATCGCCTGCCGCCAGATCTCCTCGTCAGCGTGCGCGTGGTGCTGCAACCCAACGGCGGCTTCAACGGACTGCCGCCGCCGTGGTATCAGCCGGCGCTCTCGGCCGACGCGACCTGCGTACTGACGGACGTGCCCGACGTGCCCTACACGGTGCGCCTGCAGGCACCAGACTTCGCCTTCGTGCCCGTCGAGATCACGGCGAAGGGTGGCTATGGGCCCCACCAAATGCGCTTCGAAGCGTTGGCTCGCGAGAGGCCGCTGGTGCAGTGCCAAGCCGTGCTGCGCGACACTCGCGACGCGCCGCTGTCTGGCGTGCGGTTGGCGCTCCGTGCAAAGCAGGGCGACTCGCGCGCCGAGGCCACCAGCAGCGCCGAGGGCAGTCTGCTGTTCACGAGCCGCGAAGCGGTTGGCTCGGCCGTCATCGTCGAATCACTCGACGACCGCTGGGTGCTCGACCAGACGAAGGAGGGCCGAATGACAGGCGCTGGCAACCTCGCCTACTTGCCGTGGCACGAGTGCACAGTCGCTGCCGAACCGCCGTTCGACCTGCAGGCCGTACGCGCTTCGACCGCGACGGGCCGACTCTTGCTGCCCGATGGCGAGCCAGCCCGCTTCGTCGTCGTGCAGCTCGAGGCGAAATGGCCAAGGAACCGTCCGCAGTGGTCACCCTTCGCGCGAGCCACCACCGACCGGCTCGGCATCTACCACTTCGCGCGCCTGCACCACATCAATGCCGCGCTCCGCGTCACCGTCAGGGGGCCCGCAGGGGCTGCCGATGGCGAGCCGTTCGACCTCGACGTGGCCGGCAGCGCCCGCGAACTGCTCGACCTGCAGCTCGCGGCACCAGCAGTCATCGAAGGCGTCGTGCGCCACGCCAACGGCGAGCCCGAGCCCGGCGTGCGCGTCTGGCTGCGCGATTGGGACCTCACCATCAAGCACCAGCACAGCGGCAGCTTGATCGAGTGCATCACGGATCAGTGCGGCCGCTACTACTTCTTCGGCGTGCCCCCGGGCGGGGCCTGGCTGCAACTGCTCGTGCTCGAGCCGGGCACCTCGGGTCGTGCCGTCGAGCCGTTCGCAGTCGAAGCGGGCAAGACCTACGCGGTCGACTTGCGGATGCCAGCACAATGAAGCCAGCGCAATGAGAACGATCTCCCACGGTTGCCAGGCGCTTGCGTGCACCGCTGCGCGGCTCCTACTCGCGGCCGCGTTGCCGAGCCAGGCGCCCGAGCCAACGACCACGCAACCAGCACCCACCGTCGTTCTCGAAGGCCGCGTCGTCGACCTGCGCGGCGAAGGCGTGCCGCTCGCCAATGTCGCGATCGCGACGCTGCAGGCGCGCGACATCGAGGTCGCGAACGGCCTCTGTGATGGTGAGGGGTTCTTTCGCATCGGCAAGGTGCCGCCAGGGCAGGGCTGGTTCGCCCGAGCCCGCGTCGAGGGAATGTGCTGTCAGCTCGGCTATGCCGGAGAGGCGGGCACACCGTTGCTCGTCACGATGCACGATGCCGCCACCGTGCGCGGCGTGCTGCGCGATACCAAAGGCTCGCCGGCAGTGGGCGTGGTCGTGTGCGCCGTCGCGGCCGTGCCTGGCGAGGGTCTCTACGAACTGCGAACGCTCGTCGCGCGCGACTGCGAAGTGCGCCTGCTCGCCGCGACCGGTCCGCGCACGGACGTCACGATCGTGGCGAAGGGGCTGCCTCCCGACGTGCGTCCGACTATCAACCTGAGGCAAGGCATCGATGGCCCCCAGCGTCTGCTGCGCTTCAACACCTATGCGCCGACCCTGCCTATGCCCTGGCGGAGACCCGTCATCGGCGCCGACGGCAACTGCACGCTGCACGGCGTGCCCGACCTCGAGTACAGCGTGACGATGCAAGCGCCCGGTTTCGTGATGTCGCCCGCCGTCGCGACCGCGAGGCAGGGCAGTGGACCACACGCGTTGACGTTCACGGCCACTCCACTCGGCAGCGTTACCTTGTCGTGCAAGGCGGTGCTGCACGACCAGCACGGCGACCCGCTCGAGGGCGTGCAACTGATACTGCGCTATCAAGGTGCCTCTGCCTTCGCTACGAGCGACTCGCAGGGCTCGCTGACCTTCGCGAGCCCTGCAGCCGCCGGCGCATCTGCGCGCGTCGAGTCACTCGACGACCGCTGGGTGCTCGACCAGACGAAGGAAGAAGGCATGAACGGCTGGTGGTTCCCTGAACACCGGCACGAACACGAGTGCCGCATCGATCCAAATGCGGCCATCGAACTGCGGGCGATACCGGCCTGCAGCGTTCGCGGGCGCTTGCTCACACCCGACGGCCGCGCGGTCCCGTTCGTGCGCGTGCAGCTCGAAACCGAACAGACCACTCGCGGCCCGCAGTGGCAGCGCGTCGCGCTGGCGACGACGGACCGCGACGGCCACTTTTACTTCCGCCGCCTGCATGTCCTGACTGAGAAGGCCCGCACCGCGGTGCTGAGCGGGCCGGGTCCCGCCGTCAGTGGACCGTTCGCGCTCGACCAACCGGGCACGCATCACACCGCGCCAGACCTCACTCTGCCGACACCCACGATCGTCATGGGAACAGCTGTCGACAGGGCCGGGAAACCAGCCGCTGGCTTGCAAGTGCGTTGGGTGACCCAGAGCGACGGCAAGGGAAACATCGATGAGGTGCTGACCGATCGCCTGGGCCGCTACCGCTTGCTCGGCGTGACTCCCGGTCCTGGAAAGCTCGAGTGGCTTGCCGACGAGTACGACCCAATCGGCGCACAACCGCTGGACCTCGAAGCCGGCAAGGCCCTGACGTTCGACTTCGTGGTACC
>JBDSBS010000971.1:0-3677 GCA_039921435.1 Planctomycetota bacterium
GCGCATCTGTGGCGGCACCAACCAGAACACCAAGGCTGTCAGCAGCACGGCCGCGAGCACGCCAGGCCAGAGACGCGACATCGTCGTTCGCAACGACCCTGCACACCGTCGCCAGCGCCACAACCAGGCGGCTGCGGCGAACGTCAGCACGAGCGGTTGTACGAAGTAGAGCCAGGGCGCGAGCAGAGCGAGTGCCTTGTCGTCGTCGAGCGAACTGCGATATGCGGCGAGCAACACCGGCGGCAACGCCGCGAACCCCACGATCAGCGCGCCACTCGACCACGTCAGCGAGGCTGTGCCTTCGGCAGTGCCTTGGCGGTCGGTCACCTTCGCTCCACTGTGGCCGCAGCGGCGTGCGGCCTGGCTACCTTCGCGAGCGAGTCGGCCAACTCGACGCCGGCGGCGAGGTCGTTGCGCATGTGCACGAACTGTCCGTCGTCGACGATCTGCGCCTTCTCGAGCATCGGCAGCACGCGCGCATGCACACCGGTGAGCACGACGGGCACGTGACTCTTGCGCAACCGATCGAGCACCGACTGCAGGTTGACGAGACCCGTCGCGTCGATGACGAGCGCCCCGTCGAGGTCGAGCACGAGCACGCGCGCCTCCTGGTGGATCGAATGCAGCGCTCTCATCGCTTTCTCGGCGGCGCCAAAGAACAGAGGGCCGTCGATCTCGTAGACCATGACACCCGCGGGGATCGCACGCTGCAGTTGTGGATGCCGATCGCGCACGAGGCGCGTACCGGTCATCTCCGCGATGCGGCGCATGAACAGCAGCGACGCCAGCACGAAGCCGGCCGTCACGCCCACCACCATGTCGAAGGCGACCGTCAGGGTGAAGCAAGTCTGCAGCACCGCGGCGTCACTGCGAGGTGCCGTCTTCATCACGCGGTGGAAGTGGCTCACGTCGGCCGTGCGCCAGGCCACCATGAGCAGCAGCGCCGCCATCGCCGCGAGCGGCAGTTCGCCCAGCAGCGGCGCCAGCAGCAGCATCGCTGCCAGCAAGAAGGCTGCGTGCACGACGGCCGCGATTGGCGAGACGGCTCCGGCGCGCACGTTTGTCGCTGTGCGCGCGATTGCGCCGGTCGCCGCGAAGCCGCCGAACAGCGGCGCGATCAAGTTGCAGCTCCCTGCGCGAGCAGTTCGGCATCGGGGTCGTGCTTGTGGCCCGACATCGCGTCGGATGCGACCGCCGACAGCAGCGACTCGATCGCCCCGAGCAGTGCGATGGCGACCGCGCTCGGCATCAGTTCTTTGATCGTGATCCAGTCGAGGCCGAGCGGCGCTCCGTTCGCGCCGGGTTGTTGCCATGGCCACACGAAGCTCGGCGGCCACGGTGGGATGCCGGCCGTGGCCACACCGTCGACGAGGTAGCTGAAGCGCGAAGCGATCGTGACGACCTCGAAGCCCGGCACGAACCGGTGCACGAGCCAGGCCACGACCGCCATGCCACCGACGGCGAGCAGCGGTGCTGGAATGCGCGGCACTGCGCGCGGCAAGTAGACCAAGAGCGGCAACGTGGCAACGCCTGTGCCGGCGTCCGCGAGATGTACGGTGTCGATGCGGCGCCCGAGCTGCTCGACGACTTCGTGGAAGTGTTCTCGGCGCTCGACGCCCGCAAGCCCGAGGAAGTCCTTCACCTGGCCCGTCGCAATGACGACGCCAATGCCGGCCGTGAAGCCCGTGGTGACTGGGTACGGCACGAACTGGATCCAGCGCCCGAGCCGCGCCAGCCCCATGAGGAACAGCAACCCGCCTGCCATCATCGTGGCCAGCATCAGGCCACCGGGACCGTGCTTGCCGACGATCGGCAGCAGGATGACGACGAACGCGGCCGTCGGTCCCGAGACCTGCACGCGCGAACCACCGAGCACCGCGGTCAGCGAGCCAGCGACGATCGCCGTGAACAGGCCGTGCTGCGGCGGCATTCCCGTTGCGATCGCAAGCGCCATCGACAGCGGCAGCGCGACGATGCCGACGACGAGTCCCGCCAGCACGTCGGCGCGCAGCTTGCCGAGCGAGTAGCCACTGCGAAGCGCCTCGCGCAAGGCGGCAGCAGGACGCGGCAGTCGGTAGGCGGGACCAGGTTCGGGCGCGGTGGCGATGGCTGTTGCCCCTCCGTGGGTTCGCGGCGACGGTAGCGGCCCGTGCACGCGTCGGCAAAAGCCGATGCAGCAAACGCCGCCCTGCGTCACCGGCGGCGATCAGCGACGTCACCGCGAGGCGTGTGGCCACCGGTCGTCCTGTCGATGAACACGCCGTCAACACCTCGCTCACAGGTAGCTCAAGAGGCTCCAGTGCGGATGCACGCGCTTGAAGCGGGCGTAGAGCACCGAAGCGGGCGTCAGCACCACGAGGCACAGCGCCCAAGCCAGGTACACGAACGGCAGCGAGAAACCGCAACGTGACGGCAGCACGAACAGGCCGATCGCAGGGAGCCCGAGCCAGGGCAGCGTGCGGCGCCGCGAGCGAGCATCAACGACGCCGAAGTGCCCGCGAGCAACACGAACACGGGGGCACAGAAGTGCGTGATCCAGCGCGTGAAGAACCGAGCCGCGTTCGTGGTCGCGGGATCGGTCGGATCGCTCGTGAGTCCGTCGCGGTGCACGAAGTCGCCGTGATCGAGCAGCATTACGGCCATCACCGCGCCGCGCAGCAGGTCGATCGAGATGAGCCGGTTCGAGCCGCCTTTGCGGGGATCGGGTCGCTGGTCACCGAAGGACAATGCGAGTCGCGCGCGACCGGCTCGAGTACGCGGGTGGTTGCAGCAAACGATCGCACCCGAGCCCTCGCCGTGGTGAACTACCACTGCGCCATGGCAAGCCGCGATCCCAAGCTCGTCAAGACAACCGGTCTCATCGAGCCGTTCCGCGAACACAAGCTGCGCCGGTCGCTCTCGCGCAGTGGCGCGTCGCGCGACCAGATCGAACGAGTCGTCGACGCAGTGCGCGAAGAGCTGCACGACGGCATGGCGACCAACGAGGTCTACCGCATCGCGCACCGCCTGCTGCGCGGCGAGCGCCGGGGCACGGCGGCAAGGTATTCACTGCAGCGCGCGATCCAGCGGCTCGGTCCGGACGGGTTCCCATTCGAGAAGTTCATCGCCGAGTTGTGGCGCCACGACGGGTTTCGCGCACGCACAGGCGTGCTGCTGCGCGGCAGGTTCGTGCGGCACGAGCTCGACCTCCTCGCCGTGCGCGGGCGCGAACGCCACCTCGGCGAGTGCAAGTTCAAGCTGCAGAGCGACGGCAAGGTCGACGTCAAGGTGGCGTTGTATGTGCACGCGCGCGCCGAGGATCTCGAGGGCGTCGGTTACGAGAGGTTCTGGCTCATCACGAACGGGCGCTTCACGAGCGATGCGCTCGCGTACGGTGAAGGCACGGGCCTGCACATGCTGAGCTGGGATCATCCCAAGGGCGACAGCCTGCGCGAGCGCATCGATCGAGCCGGCCTGCATCCGATCACGGTGCTGACGTCGCTGCATCGGCACGAGCAGGGCGTGCTGCTGCGCAAGGGGGTCGTGCTGTGTGCTGGGCTGCGCGCGCAGCCGTCGGTCGTGGACGAGCTGAGGCTCGGTCGCGCGCGGGCGGAGCGGTTGTGGCGCGAGGTCGACGGAGTCTGCGAGGATGAGTAGCCCTCCACGCTGGCGGCCCAACGTCTACACTCCCGGCTGGC
>JBDSBS010000972.1:0-3665 GCA_039921435.1 Planctomycetota bacterium
AGGCGGCAAGGAACAGCGAGTCCCAGGGCAGCACACCCTGGTCGGCCTTAATCCAGTACGAGGAGGCTCCGGCCGGACGGATCCAGACATTTTTCGAATAAGGGGACCGGACGTAGCCCTGCCCTCCGACGGTGCTGCATGAAACCGCCAGCAGAACGGTGCTGATCAGCAGAAGACTCGGGTTTTTCATAACTCTCCCTTCGCAGGTGCGCGGCGAGCCTCTTGATGGCCTGAACCTGGTCTGCAGGGAGGATGCCGCCCGGCTTCCCTGCTGAGGGCTCTCAACACGGCCGATTACCGTCCTTTTTCGATGAAGAATGTCTCCGATTCACGACGGAGGACGGCGTTTTTTCGCCCAGGATCAGATAGCCAGGATGGCGGCGGGGCCGCAACGAGCTGTCCTACTCCTCTGCTGTCCTCTCGATGTCTTAAATGCTGCGCCATGCCGCCGCAAAACAATTCGCGCTCGAGCTCGGTGACCCGGTGCGTCCGAGCAAGTTCGGCGCACGAGGACGCGCCGACGATGCCGCCAGCGACGAATCGGCGGTTGTCCACTGCCGTCGTAGCTGTACGCTGCGGGACGGTGTCGAAGCGAGTCGTGGTGGTGCAACCGATCGCTGGCAAACACGAGAGGACGACGTTGCGCCTCGCCCGCCTATCTTGCCGTGAAGACGTACTCGTGCTGCGCGTCGCGTGTGATCAGCGTCTTCTTGTCGCCAACAAGTCCAGGGATGAACTTCAGACCCGCCATCCCCGGTGCGATGGTGACAAACGTGACCGAACCGTCCGGTTCGCGGCGGGTGGCAACTTCGCTCTTCCACTCTCCGAAATCGAAGATCGTCTTCCCCTTTTCCCTTCTGACCTGAATGTCTCCGAGTGCCGCGCTGGAGTAGCTGCGCCCTAGCATCTCCGCTTCGTTGGCGTCGGCCGGAGCGGTGAGCAACTTCCGCGTCGCTGCGATCTCCTGGAAGAAACGCTTCGAAGCCGCCGCAACATCCGCCTCCGCCTGAGGCTTGCCATCGAACATCAGCTCCAGGAGCCTGCGGCGGAATGAGCCGCGGAGCAAGGCGCCCTGATCGCTGTTCGTGAGAATGACCGCACCGACACGTTGGTCGGGGAACCAAAACATGTCGCTGTGATAGCCAACCATGTCGCCGCCGTGATGAACCTGAGTGACGTCCCACGTTTTATCGACCATCAGCCCCATGCCGTAGGTCACGTCCTTTCCGATTGCCACCTGAGGATCGCGACGCGCCATCAGCGTCTGCTTGTCGATGTACCGTTTCCCATTCGGAAGAATGCCGCCGTCGATCTCCATCGCTACGTACTTGAGCAGGTCGCGCACGTTGCTCCAGGCGCCTCCGGCCGGACGGACCGGGATGATCGAGTAGTCGAGATCCAGTACCGCGTACGCCGGCTTCGCATCGAGATCGGGAGAATGGGCGTTCGCAAAGTTCTTGGCCGTGAGGGCGGTTTTGAAATTGAAGGTGGTGGCGGTCATGCCGAGGGGTTTGAAGACGCGAGTGCGCATGGCTTCGTCATAGGCCGCACCGAGCTCCATGTCAGGGAACGCCACGTGGCCGCCGACGAATCCACCTGCTGCGGCGAGCAGGTTCGAGTACTGAAAGAGCTCGCCGAATCCGCTGGTCGGCTGCATCGAGCCGAGGTTCGACACTGCGCCGGCGGGCGTCAGGGCTTTGAACTCGAGCAGCCATTCCAAGTCCTGTCGCGGCAGACCAGTGCACGCGCAGATGAGATGTTTGACCTGCACGAGCCTGGTCGTTTCCGCGCTGCCGAGCTTGAAGGAAGGAAGCAGGCTGACAACGGGCATGTCCCACCTCAGCTTTCCCTCTTCGACGAGCTTGGCGAGCATGAGCGTCGTGAGCGCTTTCGTGTTCGACGCGATCATGTAGAGCGTGTCGGCGTCGGGTTTCCGGCCGCCGGCAATGTCCCTGGTGCCGAAACCGCCTGCGAAGACCGTCTTGCCGTCCTCGATCACGCCAATGGAGAGGCCTGGGATGCTGAATTTCTTGCGGCTCTCTTCGATGAAGCGAGTCAGCTCGGCAATGCGCTTTTTATCGAGCGGATGAGCCTTCTTCCCAGCGAACGATTCACGTTCGTAGCCCTTCGGCAGCAGACGGCCGAAGACGAGTGACAGCTGCGCGCCGCGCTTATCGGCGACGGCCCGATCGATGTCGATGATCGCCACCGTCCAGATGTCGTTCGCCTTGCGAGCGACTGCCTGGATGACGCGCTTCTCATTGGGCGAGGTCTCGTAATCGTAGACCCGCACGTTTGTCCAGCCGTCGCGGTCCGCACCTTCGGCCTTGTTGAAGAGGGGCCACTTCGGATCTAGGCCGTACTGCTTCCATGCTGCAGCAACGGCGTCGTCGGCATCATCGGCGTTGATGTCGATCAGCGCGATTCGAGAGCCACCTTCCGGAGCTTCCAGGATCGTGGCCTGGTCGCGAACCGAGACCTTCCAGCCGGCGGGCGCGATGAACTTGTTACCGTGGACCGTCGTCTGCTGCGTGTCGGCCGCCAGCACCTCGGCGGGCACCGGCTGCGCCAGAACAGGAGCGACTGCGAACACGACGACGGCGAGGAGCTGCGCAAGCTTGTGC
Source organism: Planctomycetota bacterium (assembly GCA_039921435.1). Taxonomy (GTDB): domain Bacteria; phylum Planctomycetota; class UBA1135; order UBA1135; family UBA2386; genus DASVAL01. The sequence continues at coordinate 2,625 of JBDSBS010000972.1, forward strand.
ATCGTTCGATCCTCCAGGAAATTCATCAGTGATGTCCGACGCGAACTTCTCATGAGTCAGTGCGTTTGCGTCACAACGGGTGACAAGTTCAGGTCGGCGTAATCGAAGCTGAAGTCCGCGAGCGGCGAGACCGGGCGCATGGCTGCCTTTGCGGCCCGCCCATTTGCTACCTCGAATGTCATATACGCGTCCTCGATGCCGCGGTCGGTAAACCGCGTGCGGAAGGTATCGTTGGCGACATGCTCCAGCGCCCCTTCCATGCCCGGTGTGCGATCGAATGTGATCCACAACCGGCCCTGGCCGCGATCGGCCACCGTAACCGTGCCGTACCAGGGATCGCTGTAGGTTCCCGCGTAGTCCGGGATCGGCAGAGATGAATGGTCATTGGGCAGCATGTCCTTCGGCAGATGGCGCAGCGCCTCCAGTGCCTTATCGACCATCTGGGTCCGGGTCGTCTGGATGATGCCGATCCAATCGGCCTGTGGCAGACCGAGGTATTCATCGAGAAGATGGAACACGACGGACCTTCGCGCGCCGGTGTCCTCGGAGTTGATCGACACGGCGATGCCGATGCCCTTGTCCGGAATCAGATAGAGAGCCGACAACGCGCCAAACACCGCGCCGGTATGCTCGATCACAGGATGACCGCGGTAGTCTTCCACGAACCAACCCAACGCATAGGCCGCCAGGTTTGGATTGGCGAGCGCCATGGGGCCCGGGAACGTATGGGCCTCCGTCACCACCACCGGCGTCCACAGCATGCGCAGTGCGTCTTCGCTCAGTAGCTGGTTGCCGTTGGGCAGCTTCCCGTGGTCGAGCAACATCGCTATCCAGAGTCCCATGTCGACCGCGCTCAGAGTGATGGCCCCGGCGGGCGCGGAAACGTGCGGCTCGAGCCCATGTTCGAGCTTCACCAGCGTGCCCATGCCGCGGATCGGCCCGTCGAGGCGCGCATGCAGTGCGACGCCGTTCGGCGCGGCCGCGGCATAGTTGGTGAACGAATCCGTCATGTTCAGCGGCACGAAGATGTTCTGGTGGACA
>JBDSBS010000973.1:0-4669 GCA_039921435.1 Planctomycetota bacterium
TGCGGCGATATCGCCCCGAACTCTGCAGGCGCAGCACACGGCCACCGCCGACCGTCATGGTCGGGTTCTGCAGCCGCAGCAGGAAGCGGTCGTTGTGGGCACAGCAGACCTCTTCGTCGAGTTCGACGCGAGCTGCCACGGTCTCACCGGGGCCGATCGAGTTTCGATCGAGCAGCAGCAGCTGGCCGCGCACTTCGATCGTGCCCGTGTGGAAACGGATCGGGGCGCGATGCGCGAGTTGTGGCGAGCGTTGGGTCAAGCTCAGATCGATATCGACCGCGTCGCCGACGGTGAACGCGCCAGGTTCACAACACACCATGCCGCGGTGCACGCCGGTTTCCTTGGCATCGGGCACCGACAGCGCCGTGCTGTGGCCGGCGACGGCTTCGTCCACCTTGCCGCCGTAGGCGTGGATGCCGCGCACCTTGACCCGTTCGCGCAGTGGCAGGATCTCGATCTCGGCGCCCTGCACCACGGTGCCCGACGCCGGAATGCCCGTGACCACCGTGCCGATGCCAGGCAACGAGAAGACGCGTTGGATCGGCATGCGGAACGGACCGCGGCTCTGGCGCGGTTCGACGGCGAGAGCCAGCGCTTCGAGCTTCTGCCGCAGTTCGGGCACACCCTCACCCGTCACGGAGCTGACGCGCGCGACCTCGGCGGAGCCGAGCACGGTCCCGCGCACGAGCTTTTTGACTTCCTCCTCGGCCATGTCGGCGAGAGCGGGGTCGACCATGTCGATCTTGGTCAGCACGATGAGCCCACCGCGCACGCCGAGCAGGTCGAGGATGTCGACGTGTTCGATCGTCTGCGGCATGACGCCGTCGTCGGCGGCGACGACTAGCATCGCCAGGTCCAGGCCCGTGCACCCGGCTACCATGTTACGCACGAAGCGCTCGTGACCCGGTACGTCGACGAGGCCGAGCCAACGCCCATCCGCCATGCGCAGCCGCGCGAAGCCGATGTCGATCGTGAGCCCTCGGTCCTTCTCTTCCTTGAGGCGATCGGGATCGATGCCCGTCAGCGCCTTGACAAGGCTGCTCTTGCCGTGATCGATGTGCCCCGAGGTGCCGACGACGACTGGGTGGATCGAACGGGCCATCGCTGAGCGTGGGCCTCTACTTGGAGAGGTGAAGGATGCGCTGGCAGGAACCGCAGCGAACGACCACCGACTTGCCCAGCAGTTGGGCCATGTCGTTCATGGTGATCTTGTTGTAGCAGCCTTGGCAGTAGCTGTTGTCGACGGGACACACGGCGAGGTGGTCGCGCGTCTTGTACAGGCCGTCGTACTCGCGCAGCAGGTCCGCCGGGATGTCCTCCGACAAGGCCTTGCGCTTCTCCCGCACGGCGGCGATCGCGCCCGCCCGCGAGGTTCGCATGGCCTCGGCTTCGGTGAGGAAGCCGGCGAGCACCTTGCGCTCCGCCTCGCTCGCCGCTTGGGCCGCGGCCACTTCGGGTCGCAGGCCCTCGACCACCTCGAGCAGCTGGAGGCACTCCTCCTGCGTCACGTCGCGCTCCTTGCGCACGGCCTCGATCTGGAACAGCGTGGCTTGGTACTCCGCGTTGTTGCGCACGATGTTGAGGCGCTCGTTGAGTCGCTTGATCTCGTCGTCGCTGCCGCGGATGGCCTTCTCGAGCGCGCGCGAGTCGAGCTCAGCTTTGACGGATCTGGTCCGCCGATCGCTGGCAACCCGTTCGAGTTCGTCGAGCTTTCGCCGCCGTTTGGCCTCCTCGGCCGGCAGCGAATCGATGTCTTTGGTGAGCGAGGAGATCTCCTGATCCACCTTCTGGAGCGCTAGCAGCTTCGTAACGTGAGGGTGCACCGGATCCTTGAGACGACCGCGAACTGCGGGCCGGCAGTCTAGCCAGCGGCCGGTCGCGCTCAAGGCTGAGTTTTATGGATGGCGGGTCGGCGGCCCGGCTTCGGCCGGGAGCAGCAGTTCGAACTCAGCCGATCTCGCCGACGGCGCTGTCGAAGAAGCCACCCAGCCGGCGCGCGCGCACGGGATGCTGCAACTTGCGCACGGCCTTGGCCTCGATCTGGCGCACGCGCTCGCGAGTGACGCGGAAGATGCGGCCGACTTCCTCGAGCGTGTAGGTGTAGCCGTCGCCGATGCCGTAGCGCAGCTTGATGATCTCGCGCTCGCGGAAGGTCAGGGTGCTCAGCACGCTCTCGATGCGTTCCTTGAGCATCTCGCGGCTGGCCGAGTGCACCGGGGACTCGACCGACTCGTCTTCGATGAAGTCGCCGAAGTACGAATCGTCGGAGTCGCCGATCGGCCGATCCAACGAGATCGGGTGCTTGCTGATCTTCATGACGCGCTTCGCCTCGTCGACCGAGACCTGCGCCGCTTCGGCGACTTCCTCGATCGACGGCTCGCGCCCCTTGAGCTGGGTCAGCTTCTTGGAGACGTTGCGCAGCTTGGACATCGTCTCGATCATGTGCACGGGGATGCGGATCGTGCGAGCCTGATCGGCGATCGAACGCGTGATCGCCTGGCGGATCCACCACGTCGCGTAGGTCGAGAACTTGTAGCCGCGGCGGTACTCGTACTTCTCGACGGCCTTCATGAGGCCGGTGTTGCCCTCTTGGATGAGGTCGAGGAACGACAGGCCGCGGTTGCGGTACTTCTTGGCGATCGACACGACCAGGCGCAGGTTGCCCGACGACAGCTTGCGCTTGGCATCCTCGTAGTTGGCGTAGGCCTGGCGCAGGAACTGCAGCCGCTTCTCCATGCGCTCGAGGCTCTCGAGGCCGTCCATCTGCATGTCGACGAGGCGGCGGCGCGTCTCGAGCGCGTCGGGATTCTGCAGCTGCGCGCCGCGGTAGCGCAGAAGCCGACTCTGCAGGCGATTCATCTCGGCGATGCGACTCTCGAGCAGATCGATCATCGGGCGCACCTTCTTGCCCTGCAGATTGAGTTCTTCGATGAGCGCGACCGCCTTGCGGCGGCGCGAGAAGATGCGCTTCTTGATGATTCCCTGCTCTTCGGGCGACAGTCCGTCGGTGCCGAGCTGCAGCAGGTCATTGCGCGCGGCCTCGTAGATGAGACGCAGCGTCGCGATGTTGCCGGGCAGACGATCGGAAAGATCGGCCTTGCCCACCTCGGGATCCTGCTGGTTGACCTTCAGCGTGCGGTCGAACGCGAGCTCGCCCTTGAGCACGTCCTCGAGGATTTCGATCGCGTTGCGCAGGCCAAAGCCACTCGACAGTACTTCCTTGCGGAACTGCTTGCGTGTCAGCTCGATCTTGCGCGCCAGCGAGATCTCCTCCTCGCGCGTGAGCAGCGGGATCTCGCCCATTTGCGTCAGGTACATGCGCACCGGGTCGTCGATCTTCTCGGTGATGTCGACGATGGGCGCCGCCAGCTCGGCCTCGGTCGGTTCGACCAGGTCGAGATCCGGCGACAGTTCCGCTTCGTCGTCAGAGCCCTCGTCGTCCTTGCGGGCAGAACCCTTTTTGCCCTTTTGCTTCTGCTCGTCTTCGACCACGTCGAGGCCGGCTTCTTCGATCATGCCGATGGCTGCCTCGATCTTCTCCGGCGACGACATGTCGTCCGGCAGGACACCGTTGAGCTGGGCTAAGGTGATCGAGCCCGTCTTGCGGTGAGCCTTGATCAAGGCCTTGATCTTCTTGTCGAAATCGGTCGGTGCGGACATTTGGGTGATCTCGTGGGTCACTGGCCAAGCCACAGCGGCGCCGCGCTCAAGTCCAAGGCGCCCCGTGGTCGGGCGCCCTTATGTTCGAATGCGGCCTGTCTCCAAACCACCCGGTGTGGGCCTTGGAAGGGCTGTGGTTCTACGTCGGAGGATTTCTACGTCGGAGGAGTCGGAGTGGGAAGTGCTTCTAAGTCGCTTCGGCAGAAGGAAAAGAGGACGGTGCGGGCTGCTTGGTCGAAGCCGTCGGACCCGGCTCCGATCGATCCGGACGCGGGCGGTCTTCGCGCATCCGGTCGAGAAGGAGCTGTTGCAGTTCGGCGGCCGCGGCCTGGTCGCCGACCAGAAGCGCCTGCTGCAGGCCCTGGCGCAGCGCTCGGCGCCGGGGCTCGCCACACAGGCGCCGCCTGCCCGTCATCAGGCCAGCGAGAACGGCCTCGGGCTCGGCGATTTTCACCGTGCGTTCGTGCGCGGCACCGAGCTGAGCCAATAGCTCTGGCTCTTCGGCTGCGCGGGCAAACAGGTACTTGAGCAGGTCGTCGGTCGCCGTGCGGCCGATGGCAACGCCGTCGGTGGCCATCGCGAGCAACGTGGCGACCTGTTCGGACTCGAGCGGAGCCTCGCCGGTGACGTCGGTAGTCTCCAACACCGAAGGCTTGGCGAGCACACAAGCGAGCAACTCGAACTCGGCCTGCTGGCGCATGCGGGCTGCCCGATCGAGCGGCGGTGAGGCCGGTGCTGCGCCATGGTCCGCGGGCCCGCCGCCGGACTCGATGCGTTCGGGTGCCGGACGGGCCTTGCGACCCTTCTGCAGCATTCGCTCGAGAGCCGGTGCGGGCACGGCGAGGTGGCGCGCCATTTCCTGCAACAGTGCTGCCTGGCGCACGGGCACTTCGACGAGACCCAGCAAGCTCGCGCACTCGCGCGCCGCCGTCTCCAGGTGCACCGCCTGCGTCAGGTCGAGCCGCCGCCGCAACAACCGGAACCAGACCGATAGGGCGTCTTCGGCCCC
>JBDSBS010000974.1:0-2756 GCA_039921435.1 Planctomycetota bacterium
GCCGATCAGCAGGATGTTCTTCGGATAGACATCGGCGGCGAGCTCGGTGCCGAGCTGGCGGCGACGCCAGCGGTTGCGCAGCGCGACGGCGACCGCGCGTTTGGCCTTCTGCTGGCCGACGATGTACTCGTCAAGGCGGCGGGTGATTTCGCGGGGAGTGAGATCGGCACCGAAGTCGGACATCGTGGGGCGGCCAGCATAGCGAGCTGCGCCGCCCGCACGCCGTGCAGTGTTTCTGGGTCAGCTACTTCTGCGCCTGCTTCTTCTGCAGCTCGGCGCGGGCCTTCTTCAAGGCTTCAGCGTCGGGATACTTGGCGAGCTCGACGATCCAGGCCTTGACGGACATCGTGTTCCACTGGGCCTTGGCCGGCGCGATGGTCTCGGTGATCTCGACGGGTTCGAATCGCGCGTTTTGGCCGCCCGTGAGCTGCTCGAGCAGTTTGTTGAACTCGAACGCCACCATGGATTCTTCGGCCGATCGGTAGTCGAGCAGGCGCAGCTTCTCGACGACTGCGAACAGGCCGGCGTAGTCGTGCTCGTCGACGAGCTTCGGCTTGGCCTGGATGCCCGCCCGCCCGCCGCCGGCAATGTCTTCGACGAGGGCGCGCACGGTGGCCTTCTTCACGTCGTCGATCGAGGCCGGCCACGTCACTTCCGGGTACGTCTTCGGGTCGGTGACCTGGTCCATCGACTGCGGTGGGTTCTTCATCTTCTCCCATGGCCGTTTCACCCGGTTCGGGTCACCGTCGTCCTTCGGCGGATCCACGGGTGGCGTGCTCGCCTCCGCGGCCTTGGCGGCTGGCGCCGGCTCGAGGGGCTTGGCCGCAGGCTCTTCAGGCGGTGGAGGGGTCGCTTCGACAGGCTTGTCGACGGGCTTGACCGCAGGGTGATTCTTGGCGGCCTGCTCGGTCGCCGGCTTGTCGTCGCGGTTCATGAAGATCACGGCGCCGACGCCGAGGACCACGACACCGGCAACGCTCAGGATGATGGGCATCGCGTTGCTCTTCTTGGCTGGCCGCTCGCTGCGGCCGCGGCGCCCCTTGCTCTCAGCGTCCTTGCCTTTGCCGTCGTCGTCACTGGTGTCTTTGCCGCGCGTCTTCGAGCGCTCGGCCCGAGCCGGCCGTTCGGCAGGCTTGTCCTTACTGCGGTCGATGGCTGGTCGTGCGGCTGCCGCGGGCTTTGCCGCCGCTGCCGCCGAAGCGGCCGGCAAAGCGCTGGTTGCGGCTGCCTTTTGCTTCTGCACGTCGATCGCGCTGCCACACTTGGGGCACTTTGCTTGGGTTCCCGTGAACGAGGCCGGCAGCTTGCCCTTGGCGCCGCAGTTGTCACAGGTGATTTGAGTCACGGTCATGATGGAAGCTCCTGTCGCGATTTCTGCGGCCTGGCGGTCACTTGCCCGGCTTCTTCTTGTTCTTGTCCTTGTCGTCCACGAGCGGTTCTTCGAGGTTGTCGCGCGTGTCGATGAAGTCGTCGAGTTGGCCGCTGCTGTAGCGGTACCAGAACGCGAACCACTGTCGAACGGAGGATTCGCGCGCCGCCTTGTCCTTGGCGGCATCGCCACTGTCGGCGCGGGCCCAGTTGTTGGCGAAGCCCGTCCACTCGCGCAGCGCGCTGTCGAGCTGGATGAGCTTCAGGTTGTTGCCGTTGACGTCGCCGTAGAGTTCGTACATCGCGTTGAGCACGCGCGGGATGGTCGCCTTGCGCTCGTCGACCGAACGCACCGACAACCTGGCCTTGTTGCCCAGGCCGCCGGGCGCCTCGGGGTCGGCGCTGCGCATGAGGTCGGCTGTGACCTGGTCGGCCTTCGCGCGCTGCTCTGGCGTCGCCTTCTCCCAGTGCGGAACAGCGGCCGGTTGCGACTCAGCGACCTTGCGCGTGCCGGCGCTGTCGGAGATCTCCGCCTCGGCCGGCTTGGCGATGTCCTTGTTGGGCACGAACGCCATCTTGCTCGGATCGGGCTTCTTGCGGATCGGCGGCAGCTTCACGGACCAGCCCGTGACCTTGACTTCCTCGCCGTGCATCTGGAACGAGACCAGGATCTCGCCGCGCGCCGGTTGGTAGACGTCGGTGCCGGGCTTGGGCGAAATGTAGACCACCGCCTGGCCGTTCGGATCGGTCATCGCTGCTTCGCTGGTCAGCGTGCCGCTGACGACATCGAGCTCGCGCAGGAACTTCGTCGACTCGTGCGTCGCGATGGCATTCAAGAGCGCGTTGTCGTCGCTGCCACTCGCCAGCTCCAGCACGCTCGCGATGGCCCCGAGGTCGCTGTGGGTCTTGATCACGAACAGGTTGGGCTCGCCCATGGCCTTCGCCCACTTGACGATCTCTTGGGTGCGCGGGTGCGTGCCGGGTGAGAACGTGGCAGCTTTCGGGGCGGCGACCACAGGTTTCGTGACCGCCGGCGGCGTGTTGCCCGACATCATCACGAACAGCGCGATCAGCACGACGGCCCCGACGCCGAAGGCAACGTAGGTCTTGGTGTGGTCGGGCGGCTTCGTGCGCTTGCCGGCAGTCGTCTTGGCGAAGAACACGCGGTGGCACTCCGGGCACTCGATCTTCTGATCGAGACTCTCCTCGGAGATTCGGTACTGGGCGGCGCACTGCGGGCAGCTGACGTCGACCTTGCCGTCGCGGCGCGCACTCGCACCGCGGCCGCCCGAACGGGAGCCGCCTGTGCGCGTCGCGCCGGGACGATTGGAACCGGGGCTGGGCGATCGGCGCTTCTCGGGGGTCTATCTGAACGAGGTAGCGGTCCG
>JBDSBS010000975.1:0-5403 GCA_039921435.1 Planctomycetota bacterium
GCCGGAGGCGGTTCTCTAGCGCTTCTTCGCGATCTTCAGCTTGTCGATCTTGGCCCTCGCCTTGATGGACTCCTCGCTGCGCGTCAGAGACTTGCTGATGGCCTTGAGTGCCATTCCCTTCTCCACCAGCTGGTGGAGCTTCTGGATCTCGCTGTCGGTCCATGCCTGACGGTGTCGTTCGAAGCGTTCGGTCATGGTCGATCCTGTGAGTGCGGCCCGTCGGACGAGCTATCGCCCGGCCGTGTTCGACGAGTGGGAGATGTAGTAGCGCCAATCGTCATTGCGTGCACGCGCGCGGCGGCCGGAACTGCCGAGTCGCTGCAGGCGGAACCACGTCGCTTCATCGCCAGTCGCGCTGCGAGTAGTTCGGTGAAGGAAGGCAAAGGCCACGCGAGCAGTCGCCTGGCAGCGATCCACTCACAGGCAGAACGGGAGCGCAGACGATCCGAAATCCGAAACCCGTAGCGGTTGTCCGCGAGATACGGGCGGCTGACGAAACGCAGCGCGGACCGGCGCCAGCGTTTGGCGGCCTTGGCGCTGCCATCCTGGACTAGAACGACCCGATCGTCAGCTGCAGAGTGTCGGTGGCCGTCACCGAGCTGATCTGCGATTGGACGTTGAGTTCGAGCGGCACGTGCTGGTGGTAGATCGACAGGCCGACGATCGCGGTCGTGCTCGGCAGTACCAAGGCGTAGTCGAACGCGCCGGTTTGGGTGATGCCAAAGTCAACGAAGTCGGGTGTCGCCTGCAGCGTGCAACCGCTGCCGGCCTGCGAGAACACCGTCGACAGCGGCAGCGACGTCGGGCTCAACCCGCTGACGGCGACGATGATTGCCGTGCTGGGTAGGCCGTCGCTGCGCAGGCGGCAGGCCGTGCCAATCCACGGCAGAGTGGTTGCAAGCAGCCGATTGCTGCCGCCGGTGCTCGTGCACCCGAAGTTGGTGGTCACCGCGGTCGCCGGGCAGTTGGTGGTGACGCGAGCTAGCCCCGCGCTGATCTGGCCGCCGGCGCGCGTGAATAGACCGCCAACCAACAGGTCGCCATCCGACGATGCCGCGACCGCCATGTTGTCGTCGTACAGCAGCAGCGAGTTGGTTCCGCTGCCGACCAAGAACGTCCAGGCCGTGCCGTTCCAGCGCGCGAGCCGCTTGTTCGTCGGCGAACTGGAGGCGAGCCCGCCGGCGACGAGATCGCCGTTTGGCAGAGTGCCGAGAACGAAGGTTGTGCTCCACAATGGGGTCCCCCCTGGTGTGGCGGGACCAAACGCCGACCAAGTGCTGCCATCCCAGCGGGCCAGCCCACCAGTCAGCAAGGGCAGCGTCGAAAGCAGCAGAGCGCCACCGACGACCAGGTCGCCGTTCGGCAGAGTCGCGAGGGCGCGTCCCCAGGGCAGGATACCGGTGCCGAGTGTCGACCAATTGCCCCCGTTCCACCGTGCGATGTTGTCGGCCGGAGCACCGCCCGCGAAGCTGAACTCGCCGCAGACGACGAGGTCGCCGTTGGGCCGAGTCAAAGCCGCGGCGACGTTCGGGCCGAAAGTGCCACCAGCCAGCCCGCCACCCAGCGCCGACCAGGCGGTCCCATTCCAACGGGCGAGGCCTGCGGCCGGCTGGTTGAAGGTGCCTCCCGCGACGAGGTCGCCGTTGGGCAAAGTCGCCAGTGTCCGCACCTCGCCGTTGGTGCCGGCACCGAGCGCTGTCCAGGCGACGCCGTTCCAGCGCGCGACGTTGTTGGCGGCACTGCCGCCAGCCACGTTGAACGTGCCGCCGACGATCACATCGCCGTTTGGCAACGTGGTCACGGCGCGCACGGTGTCATTGATGCCACCACCCAACGGGGACCAAGTGGTGCCGTCCCAGCGCGCAACGGCAGCCGCCACGACACCGTCGATGATCTTGAACGCGCCACCGGCAATGACCGTTCCGTTTGGCTGTGGCATCAGGGTATAGACCGGCGCGTTGGTGCCCGGGTTCGCAACGCGCCACGCGCCGCGATCGGTCAAGGCCACGTTGTTGGCGCCGACGCCGCCCAGACACGAGAAGCTGCCGCCGGCCACGACCAGGCCGCTCTGCATGACCCACAACGTGTTGACCCACGTGCCGTCGGGCACGTACGACGGCGCGCCCATTGGCTGCGCGGTGCCAAACGCGAACCAGGAGCTGCCGTCCCAACGTGCAACGCCGTTGGCCCCAGCACCACCGGCGTTGGTGAACGCGCCGCCCGTCAGCAACTCGCCGTTGCCAAGCGTGGCGAGCGCCCTCACTTCGTCGTTGCAGCCCTGCCCCATCGCCGACCATGCGGCGCCGGTCCATCGGGCGATGCGGTTGGCAGCTGTAGTACCAGCGATGGTGAATGCACCGCCGGCTACCAGGTCGCCGTTGGACAGGATGGCCAGCGCGTTGACCGTGCCATTGCAGCCAGCTCCAAAGCCAGACCAACTGACACCATTCCACGCGGCAATGCCGTTGACGTTCAATCCGCCGGCAGCCGCGAACACGCCGCCGACAACGAGATTGCCTCCGGGCTGCGAGCGCAGCGCCAACACCGCGGCGTCGGTGCCCACGCCGAGCGGCAGCCAGGCAGTGCCGTTCCACCTGGCGACGTTGTTGCCGATGTCGTTGAAGGCGCCACCGGCCACAAGGTCGCCACCGGGCAGCACAGAAAGCGCAAGCACCGAACCCGCAGTGCCGCTCCCGAGTGGCGCCCACGTGTTGCCGTTCCAGCGAGCAATCGAACTTGCTGGCGCACCGTCCGCGGTGGTGAACAGGCCGCCCGCGACCAGGTCGCCGTTTGGCAGTTCGGCCAGCGCCAAGACCCAGCCGTTCATGCCGGTGCCAAACGGCGTCCATTCGCCCGTGGCTGGGTCCAGGCTGGCGATTCCCATTGCCGCCGCGGTGCCAGCGATCGTGAATCGCCCAGCGCAGACCGGGCGCCGGGTCAGTGGGCCAACGCCATCGGGGTCCCAGTCGATGGCCGCGACGACTTCGAAGTCGGTGCCCGCTGGACCGAACCCAGGGCGCCAGATGTTGGCACATTGTCCGGGAAGAGCGCTGGCTCCGACGAGCAGTGCGAGCAGGAGGCAGTGGTAGAAGTTGGGCATGGCGCGCGAGAATCCTGTTCGGGGTCGGGCGGCCCCGAGGCGTTATAGCCAGGAAGGGGACCACCAACGTCGCGGGGCGTGTCCGGAGCGGATCGGGGCGCTCAGGCGGTGCAACAACCGCACCGGTTGCAAGCCGCAGCGGCTCACTCGCATGAAGCTGACTCAGAGGAGCGCGACGTCGGCCGGGCGTCGGCAATGTCGGTCGGGCGTCGGCTCGCGCAGCAGCCAACCCCTGTCGGACGCGGTACGCACCGGCTGCGCCCACCGCGTGATTCTTGCGCAGACCTGACGACACCTACTCACGCAGTCGGCAACCACACCCCACTCGGATGCAATCTACTCGCTCCTGTCATCGCACTACCACCGCGCTGAGCGCCGCCTTTATTGCTGTCATCGCCCTGCTACTCGCGTCATCGGCCATGGCCAGTGCACCAACCATCGGCTGCCGGGCAGTGGCGTGCCAGGGACCGATGGATGGATCTACACCAGCATCCTTTGGGATCCCGACGGTGCTGGACCGGCGGCCCCGCAGTTGGCCATCGCCGGTTCGTTCGCCATTGCCGGTGGCCAACCGGCGAACTCCATCGCGGCGTGGGATCCGATCAGCGGCAGCTGGGCGCCGCTCGGCCTCGGAATCGCGGGCTCTGTCCGCGCTTTGACCGCGTTGCCAAACGGTGACCTCATAGCCGGCGGTTCGTTCACGGCGGCCGGTGGCGTCGCCGCCAACAGCATCGCCCGTTGGGACGGCAACACCTGGTCACCGCTCGGCGCGGGTGTCGCCGGTGGCTTCTTCGCGGGCGTGGCGGCGCTGGCCGTCGACGGCAATGGCGACCTGCTTGTCGGTGGCTCGTTCACAAGCGCTGGCGGTCAACCTGCGAGTCGGATTGCTCGCTGGAACGGCACTGGTTGGTCGCCACTGGGTGGTGGCGTTGCCGTGGGCAGTGGCGTCAGTACCTTGGCAATGCTGCCAAACGGGGACCTGGTTGTCGGTGGCGACTTCACCTTGGCGGGCGCCACCGTCGTCGGCGGTGTTCTGACGGGAGTCCCGGCCGCTGGGCTGGCGCGGTGGAGTGGCGGATCTTGGTCGGCCTTCAGTGGCGGCGGTGCGACGGGCGGCTCGGTAGAGGCGCTGCTCGTGTTGCAAAACGGCGATCTCGTGGTCGGCGGCTCGTTCACCTCGTTTGGCGGCGCCGTTGCGACCCAGGTCGTCAGCCGGAACGGGAGCACGTGGTCCGCCATCGGCGCTGGGCTCGGAGCGCCCGGTGACCAGCACCAACGCGCTGTCTTTGGTGTTCAGCGCCTTTTGATCGGCGCCGGCGGCGCATATGGCTCGCCACGCTTCGATCGACGTCGCTCTTGTGAATCCGGAAAGCAACCTCGGCTTCGCTACCCAGCCAGATCGGGATCACCGGTGGTCGGCCTGGCGTGACGAAGGATTGCGTCACCCCGACTGGCAGAAACCTAAACTCGTGGTTTGGTTTTGTGCACAGCGAAGGCGAGCACGACTGCACGCCCCCCCGACTGGGACGAGCTCTACCAGCTGGCGGTGACTCAGACTGGGCACTTCGCGCTCGCCCTGGCCGAGGCCTCGGCTACTCGTCCCAGCACCTGCAGAAACACCGCGGCCGGCCGAATCGCGCGGGTTCGGCGAAGAGGCACGCCTACACGATGCCGCGCACTCGCCCAACTCGAGGATCAAGGATCTCCTTCATCGACTGTCTGCCCCGGAAGGAGCCGACTACTCGGCGCGCAAAACGTCGGTTATCGAGGTCGCAGTCAGCAAGCGCACGCCGAGATCATCGAGTTCGCCAGGAGTCGCGGAGCGGATCCTCTGTTCAACAGAGCTCGATACCAAGCCGAACTTCGCGGCGACAAGGCGCAGCAGCAGGTCGACTTTGCCCTCGGCCTTGCCTTCGGCTTTGCCTTCGGCCTTGCCTTCGGCACGCAGACGTTGTGCGGTGGAGATCATCGTGTTCTCACTGGTTCGGTTCAGAATGTTCGCAAAAGTGGCAGCGAGTCGATCGGCCGACACGTTCGTCACGTGCAGTACGTAGGAGTGTAGCCGGTCGATACCCATGTGTGCGCCGGGGTTCGCCGAAGCCTCACGCAGCAGATCTGCCCAGCGTTCCAGGTGTTGGAGGCAGGTGGCTTCGGTGCAGCGCGGCAGGAACTGCAGGAACAACAAGCACAGCCGCGCCAGCGCCGTCATGGGCTCGGCCATCAGTTCCCTCTCGCTGCAGGTCGTCAAGTCCCACGCGAGCAGGCGCAGGGTCGGGTCCAGGCAGGCCGCGGCGGTTGGCCCA
>JBDSBS010000976.1:0-21309 GCA_039921435.1 Planctomycetota bacterium
ACGCGCGACAGCACTTCGTCGGCCGAGTGCTGTCGCAGCTGGCCGAGCAGTGCTTGCAGTCTGTCCATGCCAAAGACCGTGCGCCGCGGCGACATGGCCTCGTCGACGCCGTCCGTGTGCAAGAACAGCAAGTCGCCCGGCTGCAGCGGAATGTTCGCACTGACGCGGTAGACCTGCTCGCCGACGACGCCGAGCACCATGCCCGTCTTCTCGAGCACCTGGATGCCGTTGGCTTGGCAGAGCACGAGCCCTGGATGACCAGCGTTCACGTAGTGCAGAGTGCGAGAGCGTGGGTCCACGATCACGAGCAACAGCGACATGAAGTTGCCGGTCTCGACGCCGACGACGAGTCGCTGGTTGATCCGGGTCATGATCGCATCGGCTTCGTCGATCAGTTCCAGATAGCTGCGCATCGCCGCCTGCACGGTGTGGGTCAACAGCGCAGCACCGATGCCGTGACCCGTGACGTCGCCGATCATGATGGCGAAGCGTCCATCGCGCAGCGGCACGAAGTCGTAGGTGTCGCCCGAGGCCTGCTCGGCCGCGACGTAGCGCAAACCGAGCTCGAGTCCCTCGACGCCCTTGGGCACCGCGGGCAGCAGGTGTTGCTGGATGCGGCGCGCGATCTCGACATCCTTCTGCAGCCGCGCCTTCTCGAGCGAGTCCGCGTGCAGTCGCGCGTTCTCGACCGAGATCGCGAGCTGGGCCGAGATCGCCCCGAACAGGGCCAAGTCGCGCGCCGAGAACTCGCGGCGCACGGCCCGCGAGTCGACGTAGATCACGCCGACGGTGCGGTTGCGCGCACGCATCGGCGCGCACATGACTGCGCGCAGTTTGAGGTCGTAGACCGACTGGCCGAGTTCGAGCGCTTCCTGATCGGACTGCACGACCGAACGCACGGCGACCCCTTCTTCGATGCAGCGGCGCACGAGGCTGCGACTCCACTGCAGATCACCCGTCAGCGACCTCGCCTCGCGATCCTGGGCGACCCGGACCGTGAGATTGTCCGGCGAATCGCCGAGCAGCAGGATGGCGCGCTCGGCGCTGGTCACCTGCAGCGAGCGATCGACGATGTCGCGCAGCACGCTGTCGAGATCGATGTTAGCCGTCACGGCGGCGATCGTGTCCAACAGGATCTCGAGCGAGCGAGAGTCCTCGGTGGCGTCACCCGTCAGCAGCGTCGAAGTCGACCGCCCATCGGCGCGCGCCGGGGCCTTGCCCTTCGGCTCTTCCTCGCGCTTCCAGAACCAGAACCGTTTCATGCGGCCCCGAGACTCTAGCCCAGTGCGGTCCAACATGCACGGGCGACGCCCGGCCGGCGCGACACTTCCGCTCCGCGATGCACGGGAGTGGCAAACGCCACATTGCGCGATGGCCCCCGGTGCGACAGAATCCGCGGCTTCCCGAGCGCCTGCTCACACGGCCCGCATCTCCCCCGCCGCGGAAATCCCATGAAGATCGACAAGTCCCTGCACGACGACTACGCCATCCTCACGCTCAAAGGCGAGTTCGACACGTTCTACTGCCCGGCCCTCATGCAGGAAGTCGAGGCGCTCGTCGAGCGTGGCGTCAACCACCTCGTGCTCGACATGCGCTTGGTGAAGTTCATCAACTCGACCGCGCTGGGAGCCGTGATCAAGGCCCACAAGCGCTGCCGCGCGGAGGGCGGAGAACTGTTCATCGCGCAGCCGTCACCGTTCGTGCGCGACGTCATCCGCAAGGTCGGCATCGACTCGCTGGTGACGATGCACGACACCGAGCAGGAAGCGACCAAGGCCATCATCAAGCATCTCAACCAGAAGGAACTCGTCGGCGACGCACCGGTCGACCACGAGAAGGTGTTGATCACGTTCTCCGACGAGATCCGCAACAAGATGATCGGTGGCAAGAAGACCCTGATCGGGACCATGGCCAACGTCGACGGCAACAAGCTCCAGTTCTTCTGGGACGGCTCGAAGGCCGGCATCAGCGCGGATCAGGGCAAGCAGCTGTTCTTCGCCGGCAGCGAAGTGCAGCTGAAGTTCCAGGTCAAGATGCTCAAGAAGAGCTTCTTCGAGCTCGTCGGCGTCGTCGACAACGTCGAGCCCGCGGGCGACGGGATCCGCATCACCGCCAAGTACAAGAAGATCGCCGACGCCGAACGCGAAGCGCTGTCGCAGTTCGCCGCCGACATGGCGTTCCTCAAGCAGCAGCTGCCCGAAGGCGGCGGCAAGCGAGACGACAAGGACAAGAAGGGCGGCAAGAAGTAGCGGCCGCGACCAGTGGCGGGCTCGAAGCGGAGCCGTCCACACAACCGGGCTGGCGCGACCCTGGCTCGTGCACGACACTGCGCCGATTGCGGCCGCGCCGTCTAGCCGACGCGGAACTTGCCCGAGCGCCGGATCTTCCTCTTGATCACCTTGCGGCCACCGGCGGTCTTGCTGCGCGTGCGGTAACCGACCTTCTTCAGGCGCTTCAACTTGGAACAACGGACCTTGAGCTTCATGGGGACACTCGTCAGAGGCCGCGGCGCGATTCGGTTCGCGACCGTCGGGATCGGGGGGCGAAGAGCGTAGCGCTGGCGCCAGAGCCGGTCAAACCTCGAATGCACTGGCCTCGATTGCGCTGGCCCGATGGGCGAGGCATCGTGCGACGATGCGGATCCTGCTGATCAGCCATGGCCTGCCCCCCGACAGCATCGGGGGCGTCGAACAGCACGTGCAGGGTTTGGCGGGCGCCCTGATCACAGCGGGCCACCGGGTCGAGATCTTCGCACGGGCCGACCTGCCGGACCTGCCGCAAGGCCAGTGGCGGTCGAACGTCGACGGCAATCCGTCGATCACGCGCGTCGCCTACCGGTGGCAGGGCGTCGATTCGCTCGACGCGACCTACCACTGCCCGCCGATGGCGGCAACGCTGCGGGCCTTCCTCGCCGAACGAAGTGCTTCGGGCGTGCACTTCGACGTGGCCCACGTGCACCACCTGACGGGTATGTCGACGGACGCCCTCGCTGTGCTGGCCGAGGCTTTGGTGCCGACGGTCATGACGCTGCACGACTACTGGCTGTTCTGCCCGCGTGGGCAGATGTTCCACCGCCGCGAAGAAGTCTGCGAAACCGCCGAGCCGAGCCGCTGCGCCGAGTGCCTACAGGCGACGTTTCCGCACTGGCTCACCGCGGAGAATCGCGATGCCGCGGTCGCGCGCGTGCAGGCCCGAGCCCTGGCCGCCCTCGCCCTGCCGCAGCGTTTGGTCGTGCCAAGCGCGCGCGCGATCGCTCCATTCGTTGCCCTCGGCGTACCGGCGGCGCGCTTTGTCGTCGTCGAGAACGGCGTCGACACCGAACGTCTGGCGGCATTGCCACCGCCGCCGGCCGGCCCGGGCCCGCTGCGAATCGGCTACCTGGGCACAGTCATGCCAAGCAAAGGCCTGCACGTGCTCATCGACGCCATGCTGGCGCTGCCGCCCGGCACCGCGAGCCTGCGCATCCACGGCAATGCCGTTCCCTACCACGGCGACGAGAGCTACCTGACCCGCTGCTTTCAGCGCCTGCGCCCTGGCTGCGGCATCGAGTACCACGGTCCCTATGGCCTGGCCGAACTGCCGCGGCTGCTGGCGTCGATCGATGTGCTGGCAGCGCCGGCCCTCTGGCACGAGGCGTTCGGTCTGACGGTGCGCGAAGCGCTCGCGGCGGCGCGACCGGTGCTCGTCAGCCGCATGGGCGGCCTGCAGGATGCGGTCGCCGACGGCGTGCAAGGGTTCGTGCTGCCGCCCGGAGACGTCGGCGCCTGGACAGCGGCGATTGCCCGCCTGGCCGCTGATCGCAACAGCGTGCGACGGCTCGCCGGCTCGGCGCGCACCCGCGCCCGCGGCTTCGGGGCGATGGCCGAGGACCTGCTCGGGGTCTATGCCGCTGGGATCGAGCTGGTGGCCAATCGTGCCAATCCTCCCGCAGCTTGACCCGCACGGGGTGCGAGCCCTAGTCTGCCGGCCCTTTTGCTCGGCCCGGCCCCGCGGCACTCGCCGCGATCGAGCGGCCAGGCGCCCGTTGGACTCCTCAGGACTATCGATGACGGACACGGTCACGAACGAACCCCTCCCTTCGCTCGACCCCGCCCAACTCTTGGCTGGGGACATCACGCCCACCAAGCTGGACAAGTTCAAGGCCGCAGTATTCCAGAGCGTCGACTCGGTCGAAGAACTGCGGGATTGGCTCGCCCACCCCAAGGCGACCGGCACCCCGCGCGGCATCGCTCTCTGGGCGCTCGGCCGGCACAACGAAGCCGTGACGTTGCTGGCCACCGACAAGGCAAACCCAGTCGTTGCCCTGTGCCTGGCGAGTTCGTACGCGTCCTTGGGCAACGTCGAAGAAGCCAGCAAGCTGCTGACTCGCCGCACCACCGATGCGACCCAGGCCCTGGCCTGGCTGCGCGTTCTCGACACCGTCGGTGACGGCGAACGCCTGAGCAAGGATGTGGAGCCGCTGCAGTCGCTGGTGAGCCCCGCCGACCGCAAGTACTTCGCCGGTCGCGCCCACGAGCTGGAGCACGCGACGGTAGCAGCGATCGCCTGCTACGACGAAGTGCTCGCCATGGAGCCTAACCACAAGGCGGCGATGTTCCGCCTGGCCGTCAACGTCGACCTGCGCGGTGAAGACGAAGAAGCGCGCGAACTCTACGAGCGCGCCCTTATGGTGCCGCCCGTCAACGCCGCCTGCGTCGTCAACCTAGGCGTGCTCTATGAGGACATGGGCAACTACCGCCGCGCAATGCAGTGCTTCGACCTCGCACTGCAGGCCAACCCGGACAACTCGCGCGCCCGGCTCTACCGGCGCGATGCGGCCGCGGCCCTCAACATGTACTACGACGAGGACCAGGAGCGCCGCGACGACAAGCGGAACAAGCTGCTGCGCACCCCGATCAACGACTTCGAGCTGTCGGTTCGCAGCCGCAACTGCCTCGCGAAGATGAACATCAAGACGCTCGGCGACCTCGTCAAGAAGACCGAGGCCGAACTGCTGAGCTACAAGAACTTCGGCGAGACCTCGCTGACGGAGATCAAGGAGATCCTCAAGAACAAGAGCCTGCGTCTGGGCATGACCGCCGACGAGCTCATGAGCAAGGACCTCGGCGAGCCGACCGAACCGCAGGCGCGCACCGAAGAACAACCGGACCCCAACAACCCGGACCCGTCGCGCCGCCCGATCAGCGAACTGGACCTGTCGGTGCGCAGCCGGCGCATCGTCGACCTGCTCAAGATCCGCACGATCGGCGACCTGGCGCAGAAGACCGAGGCCGAACTGCTGGCCTGCCCGAACTTCGGCCAGACCTCGCTCAACGAGATTCGGACCAAGCTCGACGAGTTCGGCATGTCGCTGCGCGGCTGAGCGCCTGAGACCTGAGTTCCTAGAAAGAACGATGATACAGGCTCTCAGATTGCCCTCTATGTCCACCTGCGCGGCCATGCAGAGAGTGGAAAACCGATTGTTTCCCACTATCTGAGCTAGAAGCGCCTGGCATGTACGACCACCTACTCGGCGAAGTGGTCGAGAAGCACGCCTCGCGCGCGGTGCTTCGCTGCGGCGGTGTCGGCTACGAGTGCCGGGTTAGCCTGACCTCGGCTGCCGAGTTGCAGGTCGGCACCACGTGCCAGGTCTTCACGATCCTACACGTGGTCGACGGCACGCCGTCGCTGATCGCGTTCGCCACGCGAGCCGAACGCGAACTCGCGCGGCGCATCCTCGCCGTCGGCGGCGTCGGGCCGTCGATTGCCTTGGCTCTGCTGAGTGTCTACTCACCGCAGGATCTGGTCGCAGCCTTGACGACGGATGACACCACCGCGCTGCGGCGCGTGAAGGGAGTCGGCCAAAAGACCGCGGAACGTCTGTGCTTGGAACTGCGCGACGCGGTGCAGAAGCTCGTGCTCGACGACACCGGCTTGCCGACGAAGACTATTCCGACGCAATCCGCCGACGATGCGATCGCAGCACTGGTCATGCTCGGCTACTCCGAGAAGGACGCACGCGACCGCGTCGAGCGCGTTCGCCGCAGTGCCAATGCGCCGGCGAGCGGCGACACGGAAGCACTCGTGAAGGCCGTTCTGCAGATGTAGTGTCGGGCGAGCAGTGCGTCACGCGTAGAGCGTGGTCCAACGCTTGCTGAAGTCGTGTTCGTCGATTGCGTTCACGATCGCCTTGACCATCTTGGCGCCACCGACCTCCGAAGGCTCGATGGGGTTCGCGTAGTCCCAGCACTCGGTGAAGATCCTGCGCAGGTCGATCACGGGCACTGAGACGTCGCTGGCGCAGCGCAGGATGGCGTCGTTGAAAACCGCGAGCGCGACGTCGGCCAACCGCTTCCGCGCCGGCTCGAAGTTGCAGTCGTAGACCGTGCACACGACAGTCGGCTTGCCGTGCTTCAGAACGGCCGCGAGCATCTCGGCGTAGGCCTGACGGAAGTGCGCGTGGATCGCGGCTAACTCCACGAACACCTGCGACGAGTTTTGGATGGCCTTGTCGAGAAGCTCGGTGTGCTGCAGCGCATCGTTGCCACCTACACTGACCACCAAGTGTGTCGCATCCGCGGGAAGCCTGCGAAGCTGGCCTTCGACGCTGTCCGTCACATCGCCGTCCGTCGCCAACAGCGTCGCCTTGCCGTTCGTGCCGAGTTCCGCGCCGAGCTGCTGGATCACGCTCGGTTTGCCCGGCACGTAGACCTCGTTGTCGAAGATCGAGTCGCCGACCAGGACGATGTGTCTGCTCATGCGTGGGTCTCGTCGCGTAGTTGCACAGGCTGCAGAGGTCACCGCCGCACCGGTGCAAGAGAGCAGGAAGTGACGTCGTGTGCCAAGCATTGCAAGCGCCTCATGCGTCGGTGGCGAACAAGTCGCGAACGGCGAGTCGAAAGCCAGGCACGACTTCGTCGCCAGTGAGATCGTCGCTTTCCCCCAGTTCGTGCACGTCGTGCGCTGTGCGGTGCACGGCGACGCGCTCCGCGATCGGGTCGATGACCCAGACCAGCCGCACCCCATGCGCCAGCCACGACAGCGCCTTCTCGTGCAGTTCTAGCCGTGAGTCGCTCGGCGATCGGATTTCCACGGCGAGGTCGGGGGGGCCTGGGAAGTAGCCCGTCGTGCGAGTCTGCGGCAACCGTTCGCGGCGCACGAATGCGAGATCGGGTGCGAGCACGGTGTCCGGACTTCGCGCGACCAGGAAGCCGGTATCTCCCGGATAGACCTTGCCCAGCCGATTCACCCGCACGTGGTGGGACAGCAGCTCACCCAGACGCATCTCCACGTCCCCGTGCCAATGCCCAGCCGGGCTCATGCGCCGCAGCTCCCCGCGCACGAGTTCGTGGCGGCCCGGTTCGCGCAGGCACAACAGGTCTTCGGCAGTGACAACGGCCCGACTCGGCATGGTCGACATGGTAACACTCCACACTCCTTGATGGCGCAACACGCGCCGCTGCTGTGTGCACCGGGCTTGCCCCGCGGTTGCAAGACAACGCAAGTTCGGAACGGTCCCCCTTCGCCGAGAAGGCCCCCAATCAACTCCCACGCCAACGGCTACCTCGTGACTCAGCGACTCAGCACTACGAGCAGCAGTTGTACGTCGGTCTGCCGCACCCCGGCGACCCGCGACGCTTCGCCGATCGTCAACGGCCGGCGCTGTTGCAGACGAGCCCGCGACTCCGAACTGAGCCCGGTCACCGCCGCGTAGTCGAACGTCGCCGGGATATGCCTCTGCTCCATGCGCTTGAGGCGCTCGACCTCCATGGCCTGGCGGTCGATGTAGCCCGCGTACTTGACCTCCGCTTCGACCTCGGCGAGCTCGGCGGGCGACAGCAACATCGCGGCGAACGTGGCATCCCACGCCAGCAGATCGCCGGTGTCGACTTCGGGTCGGCGCAACCACTCGGCCAACGTGCGACCTTCGCGCCTGGTCGCCTCGAGCCACTTGCGCGCCGCCCGCACGCGATGCTCCTTCTGGCGCGCAGCCTCGGCTTGCTCAGCGGACACCAGACCGAGCCGTTCGCCAAGCGGTGTCAAGCGACGGTCGGCGTTGTCGCTGCGCAGCAGCAACCGAAACTCGGCGCGACTCGTGAACATCCGGTACGGTTCGGTCGGATTGACGCGGCACAGGTCGTCGACCATGACGCCGAGGTACGCCGTCGCACGATCGATGACGACCGGCGGCTCGCCGCGCACGAAGCGCACTGCGTTGATGCCGGCGACGAGGCCCTGGCCCGCGGCCTCTTCGTAACCGCTCGTGCCGTTGATCTGTCCGGCGGCGAACAGTCCTCGCAGCGCCGCCACCTGAAGGTCGCCACGAATCTGGTCGGTGAGGATGTAGTCGTATTCGACGGCGTAACCGGGCCGCAGCACCTCGACGCGTTCGAGGCCCGGGATCGTGCGCAAGAACTCGACCTGGACCTCGGCAGGCAGGCTCGTGCTGACCCCGTTTGGATAGACCTCGGTCGTGTCGCGACCTTCGGGTTCGAGGAACACCGGGTGTGAACTCTGCTCGGCGAAGCGCACGACCTTGTCTTCGACGCTCGGGCAGTAACGTGGGCCAGTACCCTGGATGCGACCGGAGAACATCGGCGAGTGGTGCGCATTGGCGCGGATGATCGCGTGAGTCGCTTCGGTCGTGCGCGTCAGCCAACACGGCATCTGTTCCTGCTCGAGCCGTTCGGTTCGGAACGAGAACGGTTGCGGCGGTTCGTCGCCGGGCTGCCGTTCAAGTGTGCTGTAGTCGATCGAATCGCCGCACAGCCGCGGCGGCGTGCCGGTCTTGTGGCGACCGAGCCGGATGCCGAAGGAACGCAGCGAGTCGCTGATGCGCGTCGCGGCCGGTTCGCCGTGGCGACCGCCGGTCGCCTCCCACGCACCAGCGAACAAGCGACCGCTCAGGAAGGTCCCGGTCGTCAGCACGACCGCCGCGGCTTCGATGCGCGTGCCATCCGCAAGTTCGACGCCGCCGATGCTCGATCCGCCAGGCGCCGCGAACAGCGCCACCGCCTCGCCAGCGATCACGGCCAGGTTCTCGTAGCCGAGCACGCGCGCGACCATGGCCCGGTTGTAGGCGACGCGATCGCACTGAGCGCGCGGCGAACGCACCGCGGGCCCCTTGCTCGTGTTGAGCATGCGGAACTGGATGCCCGTCGCATCGGTGACGAGCGCCATCTCGCCGCCGAGCGCATCGATCTCGCGCACGAGCTGGCCCTTGGCCAGCCCGCCGATCGCGGGGTTGCACGACATGCGTCCGATGGCCGCTGGATCGAGCACGACCATGGCTGTGCGGCAGCCCATGCGGGCAGAAGCCGTTGCGGCTTCCACGCCAGCGTGCCCGCCACCCACCACCAGCACTTCGAAGTCTCGGTTCACCACCCACATCGATTAGCGGGTGGCGCGCCCGACACAAGGGGCGGCCAAGGGCCGCCATACCCCGTCGAAGGTCAGCTCTCGATCGAGGTCGATCGCGCGTAGATCGCCCGCAGTAGGAGGCGGTAGCGCAACACGTAGTTCCACATGCCCGGAGCATCGGCAAGAGGCTCGCCGAACCTGGATTCGGTCGCGCGGACCCGCGGCGCCGTTCGCCGGCACCGCAACAGGAGCGCTGCAAAACAACCGCCCGCGACCTACACTCGGGACGATGATCCGACGGCGCCCGTTGATCTGGCTGCTGCCAGCCTTGCTACCCGTCTTGTTGCCAGGGCAAGTGTCCCTCGCCGACTTGCCGAAACTGGCGCGGGACCGCGCCGACCGCGTGCGCCCGCTCCAGGAGAAGGCACTCGAACCGTTCTGGGAAGACCTCAAGTTCGACTGGCAGAAGAACCAGCAGTTCCTCGAGCCGCGCATCGCCCAGGCCGCCGAACTGGGGGACAGCGTCGTGCCCCTGCTGCTCGAAAAGCTGCAACCAACGCAGGCAGGCGATACGGCGCGCAACCTAGCCGGCAACTGCCGCCGCGTATTGGAACGGCTCGATCCCAGCTCGTTCGTCGACGCCCTGACGGAGCTAGTCCACGGCACCAACGAGGTGGGGCGCGCCGAAGCGATCCGGCTACTCGGCCATGCACCTACGCCGCAAGCGGTCTCCGTGCTGAGTGGACTCATCGACCGCGCAACCGACGAGGACCGGCGTCTGGTGCTGCGCTCACTTCGCCTGCTGAAGGCGCCCGAGCCGGCAGCGAAGATCGCCCCGATGCTTGGCTCGAACGACCGGTCGCTGCGCGAGGATGTGCTCGCCTACCTGATCGCGGCGCGGCCGACACAGGTGACCGACACTGTTGTGCAAGCCCTCTCCAACGAACGCGAGAACAAACTGCTGCGCGCCTACATCGATTTCTTCGCCGCAGCCGTGCGCCAACATGACGGCGCGGCGCGCGCCCTGCTGACGCTGCTGCCAGAACGCCTCGATTATCAGGACACGCTGCGCCTCGTGCAGGCACTCGCGACGATTGCCCCGCGCGAGCACGAACCAACCTGCCGCAAGATGTACGAGCTCATCGATGCGGGTGAAACGAGTTCCCTCGCCGTGCAGGCTGCGGTCACGCTGCGAGCCCTCGGCGACCGCCAGGGTGTTACCAAACTGCAGCGCGCACTCGGCGAGCAGTTGCGCAAGCCCGCACGCAAGCGCGAGGCACCTCTGTACGAACAACGCGCCAGCCTTGCCTTCGCCATCGGGGAGTACGCCGACGCCATCAGCGACTACGAGGAGATCCTCAAGTTCCCCGGCGGCCTGGCCATGACACGCCGCGCCTACACCGGCCTCATCAAGTGCGAAGCAAACCGCAAGAAGGTGACGAACCTCATCAAAGCCATGAAGGGTTCGGGTTTCACGGTGCCCGAAATCGAAGCGATCGGTTTCGACGACGCCGCCGTGCAGGAGATGCTGCAGAACGACAAGGTGCGCTCGTTCCTGCAGACCCTGGCGAAGGAGCACGCGCCGAAGTGACCGGCAACAAACCAAACCGACGGACCGTGAACCCCGTGGACCGGTTGTCGCCTTGACCGCACGGACCGACACCGCCAAGATGCTCGCCCTTTTGTTCCGCTCAGCGGATTGGTCCTTCGACCCGCTGCCGCCCACCCGCACGAACTGCACCCCATGGAAGTCCAGGTAGCCGAAACCGGCCCCTGCAGCCGTTCCCTCCACATCGTGGTCCCGCCAGCGCTCGTCAACGAGCACCTGGCCAAGATGTACGATTCGGCCCAGCAGCAAGTCCAGATCAAGGGGTTCCGCCCCGGCAAGGTTCCGCGCGCCATCATCCAGAAGAAGTTCGGGGCGAGCATCCTCGCCGAAGCCAAGGAGCAGCTACTGAACCGCTTCTTCGGCGAGGCCTGCCGCAGCAAGGAGCTGAACCCGGTCGGACGCATCGCAATCGACGGCTTCGAGACGCTCGAAGTCAAACCCGACACGACGCTCGAGTTCACGGCCAAGATCGACGTGCGACCCACGTTCGAGCTGAAGAACGTCAAGGGCATCGAGGTCGAGGCTTTCGAGAACGAGGCGTCGGAACCCGACATCGACAACGCCTTGAAGGAGATCGCGCACCAGAAGCGCTCGATCCAAGCGACCGAAGAACCGGCCGTCGACGGCGACTTCGTCAAGGGCGACCTGACGTTCGTCGACCAGAACGGCACGATCGTTCACTCGCGCAAGGCCGTGCAGCTCAACACGCGCATCGCGATCCACGGCACCGACGAAGCTGCCTACACAGCTGCACTGCTGGGCGCCGTCGCCGGCAAGGCCATCGAGATGCCGATCACCTTCCCCGAGACCTTCGAGAAGGCGCCGGTGCGTGGCCAGACAGGCACGGTCCGTCTGCAGGTCGAGCAAGTGCTGCGCGTGTCCCCGCCACCGCTCGACGACGAACTGGCCAAGGGCCTCGAGTTCGAGAATCTCGCCGCGCTGCGGGCGGACATGAAGGCGCGCATCTCGGCCGAGAAGCAGCGATTGGGCAAGAGCCGTCAGGAAGAACAGTGCCTGCAGCACCTGCTCACCGCGCACGAGATAGCCGTGCCCCCCTCGCTCGTCGAAGAACAGCAGCGCGCCTCGCTGGCCGGATTCGAGCAACGGCTCAAAGAGGCCAGCACGCCAGCGGACGAAGTGAAGAAGAAGCTGGAGGAATCAACGGCCGAGGCCCAGCAAGACGCCGTTCGCCGGGTGCGCCTGTTCTTCCTCGTCGAAGCCGTGGCTCGCCAGCAGAAGCTCTTTGTCACCGAAAGCGATACAGAAGCCGAACTGCGCGCGATCGCAGCGGCCAACAGCGAGCAGGGTAACCAGGTTACCGTCACTCAGGTTCGCGAGCATCTCGAGCGGGAGAACCGCATCGGCGAACTCCGATTGGCCTTGTTGGAGCGTAAGGTGCGTGATTTCCTCAGAGAGAACGCCAAGATCGTCGATAAGAAGGGCAGTTGATCGAAGTCGCGGCAGCCCTAATAGCTCACCCGACCGCAAGGTCGGGCCGCGGCCCGATGGTTGACCCCAATTCTCAGTGGTCCTGCCTCAGTAACCCAGTCTGCAACCGACCGGCTGCTGGCCCGACGCCAGCCGAGCGACTTCGAGCCATGAGCATCGCCAACGACTACATCATCCCCTTCGTCATCGAGAAGACCGGCCGCGGCGAACGCCAGTACGACATCTACAGCCGCCTGCTCGAGGACCGCATCGTCTTCATCGGTTCGCCGATCGACGACGGCGTCGCCAACTCGGTCATCGCGCAGCTGCTCTTCCTGCAGAAGGAGAACAAGAACCAGGACATCAACCTGTTCTTGAACACGCCCGGCGGCAGCGTGACCTCCGGCCTCGCGATCTACGACACGATCCAGTTCGTACAGTGCCCCGTCGCCACCTACTGCATCGGCCAGGCCGCATCGATGGGCGCCGTCCTGCTCGCGGCGGGCACGAAGGGCAAGCGGCATGCACTGCCCCACTCCCGCATCATGGTGCACCAACCCTGGGGCGGTGTCGGAGGCACGGCCGTCGACATCTCGATCCAGGCCGACGAGATCTTGCGCCTCAAGCAGACCCTCAGCGAGATCCTCGGCTCGCACTGCAATCGGCCCGCCAGCGAGATCAGCAAGGACAGCGACCGCGACTTCTTCATGGGCCCCGCCGAAGCTAAGGCCTACGGGCTCATCGACGAGATCGTGCAGACGAGCAAGTGAACGACCCCCCGGCGCGATCGCCCTGGCCGTCTCAAGTGCCCTAGCCGTCTCTGGGACCGCAGATTGCTCGAATTGTGCCGGAGCGGCGGGCGTCACATACTGCCTGCTGCTACACTCGCGACAGCTGTCCCGAGCAACCGACACAACCCACGAAACTGACGAATGGCTGGCAAGGGCAAGACCGTCGAGCGCTGCACGTTCTGCGAAAAGTCGCGGCACCACGTGCAGTCCCTGATCTCGGGTCCGCCCGGCATCTACATCTGCAACGAGTGCATCGAGATCTGCAACACGATCCTCAAAGAAGAGGACCGCAAGCAGAAGGGCGGGGCGGCGCCGACCTTCGTCAAGGACCTGGTCCTCAAGGACAAGGTGCCGACGCCCGAGTATATGCTCAAGCGGCTGGGCGACTACGTGATCGGCCAGGAGCGCGCCAAGAAGGTGCTCGCGGTGGCCGTCTACAGTCACTACAAGCGGCTGCACGCCCGCTTCCACAACCCCGACCTCGAACTCGAGAAGAGCAACATCCTGCTCGTCGGCCCGACGGGTTCGGGCAAGACCCTGCTGGCCCGAACGCTGGCGCGGATCCTCGACGTGCCGTTCGCGATTGCCGACGCCACGACGCTGACCGAAGCTGGCTACGTCGGCGAAGACGTTGAGAACATCCTGTTGCGCCTGCTGCAGAACGCGAACTTCGACGTCGAACGCGCCCAGCAGGGCATTGTCTACGTCGACGAGATCGACAAGATCGGCCGCACGACTGGCAACGTCTCGATCACGCGCGACGTCAGCGGCGAGGGCGTGCAGCAGGCCCTGCTCAAGATTCTCGAAGGCACGATCGCCAACGTGCCGCCGCAGGGCGGGCGCAAGCACCCGGAGCAGAGTTACATCCAGGTCAACACGGAACACATCCTGTTCATCTGCGGTGGCACGTTCACGGGCATCGAGCACTTCATCGCCCGACGGCTCGGCCAGAAGGTGATCGGCTTCGGCCAAGGCACCGACGACCAGGCGTCGAGCGGAAAGGGCGGCAAGGCGCAGGGTCAACTCGCGCAGGGCCAACTCCAGCAGGGCAAGTCGAGCGCACTCGACATCGTCACGAGCCACGCCGAACGCGATCGCCTGACCCCCTACCTGGACCAGAAGGACCTCATCGACTTCGGCTTGATCCCCGAGTTCGTCGGCCGCCTGCCGGTGACCGTACCGATGCGCTCGCTGTCGCGCGACGAGATCCTCAACGTGATGACGCAGCCGAAGAACGCGCTCGTCAAGCAGTACAAAGCCATGTTCGAACTCGATGGCTGCCAGCTCGAGTTCACGGATGAGGCATTGGGCGTGCTGGCCGACCAGGCCATGACCCGCGAGACTGGCGTGCGATCACTGCGCTCGATGTTCGAGCACGTGCTGCTCGACCTTCGCTACGAAATCGGCGCCCGCAAGGGCGAACGCATCGTCATCACCGACGAGTTCGTGCTCGAGCGCCTCGCCGCGACGCCGGGTGACGACAAGACCCGCCGCAAACGGGATTCGGCCTAGTCCCGCAACTGCTCATGAACGAGCCCGAGCCGCGAGCGATGCAGGCTCTGACCGACCTTGGCGACGCCGAAGTGGCGCAGGCTGTGGCGGACCTCGGCGGCAAGCCCTTCCAAGCGCGGCAGGTCTTGCACTGGGTCTGGAAGCACGGCGCCGAACGGTGGCCGGACTTCACCAACCTCCCGGCCAACTTGCGCACGGGACTCGCCGCCCGTTACGCACCACGCAGCACGACGGTCGGCAAGAGCGATCGCGCCGAAGACGGCACCGAAAAAATCCTGCTGCACCTGCACGACGGCGAGACCGTCGAGTGCGTCGTCATCCCGGAAGGCGAGCGCACGACACTGTGCGTCTCGACTCAGGTGGGCTGTCCCGTGGGCTGCGTCTTCTGCGCGTCGGGCATGTTCGGCGTGCGACGCAACCTGTCGTCCGGTGAGATCGCCGAGCAAGTGCTCGTGGCCCGGCAGCGACTCGCCCCCGGTCGGCAGCTCACGAACCTGGTCGTGATGGGCATGGGCGAACCGATGCTGAATCTCGACGCCCTGCTGCCTGCGCTGCAACGCGTACACGACCCGGCCGGCATCCACATGGGAGCTCGGCGCATCACGGTCAGCACTTCGGGCTACCCTCGGCAGATGGAGCGCTTCGCGGCCGCCGACCCTGCCTACAACCTGGCGGTCTCGCTGCACGCGGCAGACGACACCTTGCGCAAACAGCTCGTGCCGACCGCAGCGCACCCAGTTCGCGAAATCGTGACCGCTGCCCACCGCTACTTCGGCCAGAAGGGCCGCGAGGTGACCTACGAGATCGTGCTGCTCGAAGGCAAGAACGACCGCCCGACGGATGCGCTCGCTCTCGTCGAGACGCTGGGTACTTTGCCGTGCACCGTCAACCTCATCCCGTGGAACCCAGTCGAGGAGATCGCCGCCGCCGCGAGATTGCGGCGGCCTGCCGCGCACCGCGTCGACGCCTTCGCCGAGGGCCTGCGGCGCGGCGGCCTAAAGGTCACCGTGCGACGCCAACGCGGCGCTGACCGGTCGGCAGCCTGCGGACAACTGCGCTTGCGCGAAGCGGGCCCTATCGTCGGCGGTTCTCTCGGCGACGACCCAACCGCAATGAGCTGACGAGCTCAGAGAATGGGAAACAATCGGTTTCCCACTCTCTGCATGGCCGCGTAGGCGGCCATAGAGTGCAATCTGAGAGCCTGTACATCAGTTTTCTCTCAGGGCTCTCAGCGCGGCGGCGGCCGCAACCAAGGGTTGAGTCGGCGAAACGCCGACCATGACGGGCCGCCGACGCCGACATTGTTTGGATCTACGACTCCCGCTCGCCAACTACAGAATCCGCGCGCCACGCGAGGACACGCGGGAGTAGTAGATCATCGAATCGTCGTGTCGCGCTTGCGGCGCGGTTCGAGCTTGTCGCTCTTCACCTTCGCCGATTCCTTCGCCTTCGCAGCGTCGACCGCCGGCTTCTTGGCGGTCGCCGTCTTCGCCGCGCCCTTGCGCAAGAAGCCGACCTCGACCGACTGCCCGGATTCGATGCCGCCGAGTGCGTCCTGCACGTCCTGCGTCGAGCCGATCGACTTCGCGCCAATTCGAGTCACGATGTCGCCGCGCTCGAGTCCCAAGGTCGCCGCCAGCGAGTCGGCCTGCACCGACTCGACCATCAGGCCCACCGAATCCTCGAGACCGAGGTGCAGTCGCAACTCGGCGGGGATGCTCGGATGCACGTAGAGGCCCAGTCGTTTGCCCTCGGTTGGCGCGGCATCGTCGACCGGTGGTTGGCCCGCGTCGGGCTGGCTCGGCACTCGAGTCCAAGGCCAGGGCTGCTGGACGGGTTGACGCCCAGGGATGTCGAAGCCCCACCCACGCAGGTTCGGCCCGAGGAAGAGCCCGTCGCGCAGCGGCCGCAGACCGAGGCCCAGACCGTTCTTCTGCAAAACACCGGGATACTGCCGATGGAACGAGTCGAGGTCGGGCGCATCGTAGATCTTCTTCTCGGTCTCACCCTTCTCGTTGGTCTCGTTGACTTCGACGTGCACGGCGCCGTCGGGGTCGATCTGCACGGACATGCCCTGCGAGTTGCCTTTGCCGCTCTCGAGCTGGTCCTGTAGATCCTGGAAGAAGTTGTCTTGAAAGAAGTGCGCACGCGGCACGTCGAGGCCGAAGTCGCGTTCGAAGCGCTCGAACAGCGAATCGAACTGCTGCTGCATCTGCTCGATCACTCTGCGACGGTCCGTCCAAAGTTGTGGTGTCGACCCCGAATCGCGGGCACCCGGATCCCGAGCACCCAAATCCCGGGCAGCCGGCTCCTGAGCATCAGGCTTGGACCGCTGGACGAGCCCCTGCTCGTCTCCCCGTTCGATCTGCCGCACCAAGCGGCGGCTGCGCCACTGCACCTCGTTGTCGCTGGCGTCATCGGCCGCCTTGCGCAGAGCCGGCAGTGCCGCCTTGCCTTGCTTCTTGAGCGCCGACTCGGCCTGCAGGCGCGTGCGGTAACTGTCGCTGCCGAGATCGGCGATGCTCTGCTCGATCGTCTTGGTCGGCGCCGTCGTCGGCGCCGTCGCTGTCGGCGGCGGCGCCGCTTGTGGGTCGGACTCTTGCGCCGGCAACCGGCTCCCCAGTCCCAATCCACCCAGTCCCAATGCACCCAAACCTGCCACCAGGAACATCGTCTTCAGGTCTTTCATCGTATGCCTCCAATTCCAGTGCAGTGGCACACCCACCGCAGCGGGCGAGGCAACGTGCCGGCCGCCGAAAGACTCCTTGGCACACCCGCTAACGGCGCTGGGGCTTGCCCTCGAGCTGACGTGGATCCGGCTCGCGAAGGGGCTCCCGCTGCGCCGGTGCCGCCCCCGACTTTCGCTGCGCATCCGCGCGTGCGGGCGGGACCGTGCCCTCGTCGACGAGTGCCCGCAACCGACCTCGCCCCATCATGCCGGGACCAACCCCGCTCTCGGCGCTCCCAGACGTCCAGGACTCCTCACCGAGCGGCTCGATCTCGACGCGCGGTCCTGCCCACGGCACGACTAGCACAGGTCCATCCGCGCTCACTGGCGTGGCAATCGGTGCGCGCTGCAGCAAGGTCAAGCCCCCGGGATCGCGCACGAGCCAGACCCCAGCGAGGAACAGCACCGCAGCCGCCGCCCAAAACCACGGGCGGCGCCACGCAGAACGCAGACCAGGCTCCCGACGCGCAACTTCGGCCTGGACGGCGGTCAGGATCGAAGCGTGCATGTCGACGAACATCGTGTCGAGAACAGCCGGCCTGGCGGCGGCGCACGCCGCGCGCATGGCCTTGTTCGCCTGCTGCAGCCCCGCGGCCTCGCGCCGACAGTCGCTGCAAGCGAGCAGGTGCGCACGCAGCACCGACGGCTGCCCGCCTCCGACATGCTTGCCCACGGGCAAGTCGCCACCGACGAACAGCGGCAACAGGTCGCGCGCGCGAGAACACGAGAGACCCGTCACTGCTCTGGACCCCCTTGCAGACGATCCCAGTATTCTCGAAAGACCTGTCGACCGCGGTGCAGTCGCCAACGAGCGGTCGCGTGCGTGATGCGCAGGATTGGCGCGATCTCGCGGCAGCTCAGGCCGTGCACGTCCCGCAGCACCAGCACCGCGCGAAACTTTGGGTCGATCTTGTCGAGCACGCTCCACACCTGACCACTTTGTTCCTCACGTTCGAGAGCCGCGCCGCCGACCGGCTCGCGTGCATCGGGCACACTTGCGAGCACGTCCTCGATGTTTCCCGCACGCGAACTGCGGATCTTGCGCAGATAGTCGATCGCGAGATTCATCACGATCCGGTAGAACCAGGTGTAGAAGCTGCGCGAGAAGTCGTAGCGGCCGAGCGACCGGAACAGGCGCACGAAGGCCTCCTGCGTGACATCGTGCGCGTCTTCGACGCGGCCGACAACGTGGAAGGCGACCCAGAAGGCCCGCTTCTGGTAGCGCGCGACGAGGGCGGCAAAGGCATCGTGCTGACCGCCCAACGTGCGCCGCACGAGCTCCGCATCCGAGATCGTGGCCGAGGCCGCCAAGTGCGCCACCTCGGTCGGCAGGCCCGCTGGCAGGCTGGCTGGCGGGCCAGTCAAGGCACCGCTCGCACTCGAAACACCCGGACCACCTGGAACGGCACCATACGGGCGTTCGTTGGACGGACCGAATCTGGCGCGCGGAGGCAACATGATCGGGAGGTGGAGATCGCTGGGCAACGGTAGTGGAGAAGGCAACAGCTGACCAGTCGCAGCGTGATACGGACCCGCCGTCACCGGTACAGGCCGCACCTTGATTCCGGGAGAGCATTCCGGGAGAGGTTGCCGGGGGAATTGCTGGGGGAAGTTGCCCGGCTCTAACAGTTTGGCACCGTGAATGGCTTCACGATTCCAGGCTGCCAGTCGAGGCTGTTCGAGGCTCACCCCGACAGTGGCGTGCCCATGCCGCGGAACTTGCGATACCTCTGCTCGAGCAGCTCAGGCACCGGGATGACCGCCAGTTCGTGCAGCCACTCGAGAATCTGCGCCTTGACCCGCTCCACAGCCCCCTTCGGGTCGCGATGCGCTCCGCCGAGCGGTTCTTCGATGACCTTGTCGACCAGTCGCAGCCGCAGCAGGTCCTTGCTCGTCAGCTTGAGCGCCTCGGCCGCCTCCGGCGCCTTGTCGCCGCTCTTCCAAAGGATCGCGGCGCAACCCTCGGGCGAAATCACCGAGTAGTAGCTGTTGTCGAGCATGCCGACGCGGTCGCCGACCCCGATGCCAAGCGCGCCGCCCGAGCCACCCTCGCCGATGACGATGCAGACGATCGGCACCTTGATGTCGAACATCTCGAGGATGTTGCGCGCGATCGCGCCGGCCTGCCCTCGCTCTTCGGCACCGATGCCCGGATAGGCGCCGGGAGTGTTGATGAACGTCACGATCGGCAGTTTCAGCTTCTCGGCCAGCCGCATCTTCTGCAGGGCCTTGCGGTAGCCCTCGGGGTGCGCACAGCCGAAGTTGCAGGCCAAGCGGTCCTTGACTGTCTTGCCCTTGCGGTGGCCGACCAGCAGGAATCGCGTGGTGCCGATGGTCGCGAACCCGGTCAAGATCGCGTGGTCGTCGCCAAAGACCCGATCGCCGTGCAGCTCGACGAAGTCGTCAAGCATCAACTGCACGTAGTCTGAAGTCTCGGGTCGACCCGCGTGGCGCGCCACGTTGACCCGCTCCCACGGCGACAACTGCGTATACACCTCAGCCGTTTGCCGGCGCAGACGATCCTCGAGCAGTTCGATCTCGCCAGCGAGCTCCAGGTGCGAGCCCAAGTTGAGCTTGCGCAGTTCGTCGATCTTCGTTTGCAGATCGTTGAGGGCGCGCTCGAAGGCGAGCCCATCTTGCACCGGCGGCTTGGTGGTTGGTTCGGTCATGGGCGAAGTCGGAACTGTAGAGCCTCAACACGGTCGCATCCACCGTCCGCCCCGCGGCGCCAGCACTCGAAGGCTCAGAGGTCGTATTCCTTGATCTTGCGATAGAGGGTGCGCTCGCTGAGCGCCATCGCCTTCGCAGCCTTCTGGCGGTTGCCGCCGCACAGCTCCAGCGAGACGCGGATGTGGTTGCGCTCAACTTCGGGCCACGTGCGCCCGGCCAAGAACTGCCAACCGTCCTGATCGACGGGCAGCGGTGCCCAGATCTCGGGCGGCAAGTCGGCGCGCGTTAGGATGTTGCCCTTGGCGCGCACGACCATGGACTCCACGGCATTGCGCAGCTCGCGCACGTTGCCGGGCCAGTCGTACTGCACGAGTGCCACGAGTGCGTCGCGGTCGATGGACTCGACGTCCTTGCCGTGCAGCTTGCAGAAATGCCGCAGGAAGTGGTCGACGAGCACCTTGATGTCGGAACGGCGCTCGCGCAGCGACGGCAGTTCGATCGTGACGACCTTGAGCCGGAAGTACAGATCCTGGCGGAACGAGCCGTCCTTGACCTTCTGCACCAGATCGGCGTTGGTCGCCGCCAGCACGCGCACGTCGACGGGGCGCAGCTTGTTGTCGCCGAGCCGCGTCACGGCCCGTTCTTCGAGCACGCGCAGCAACTTGATCTGCGTCGCCAGTGGCATCTCGCCCACTTCGTCGAGCAGCAGCGTGCCGCCCGCCGCGTACTCGAACTTGCCTTCGCGATCGACGACCGCGCCCGTGAATGCGCCCTTGACGTGCCCAAACAGCTCGCTCTCGATCGTGCCTTCGGACATGCCGCCGCAGTTGATGGCGACGAACGGGCGTTTGCTGCGTGGCGACAGGTTGTGCACGGCGCGCGCGATCAGTTCTTTGCCGGTGCCCGACGCGCCGAGGATCATCACCGACGCCGCGGTGCCGGCGATCTGGCGCACGAGTGCCAGCACGCGCTGCATCTTGGGA
Source organism: Planctomycetota bacterium (assembly GCA_039921435.1). Classification (GTDB taxonomy): domain Bacteria; phylum Planctomycetota; class UBA1135; order UBA1135; family UBA2386; genus DASVAL01. The sequence goes on from JBDSBS010000976.1 coordinate 21,061, forward strand.
TCCTGGCCGACGATGCCCTCGATGCCGAACGTGCGCTCCATCTGCCCGCGCAGGTCGTCGTAGGCGACGTCCTTCTGGTGGTCGCCGAGCGACTTGCGCACCTTCGCTCGCAGATCCGCCAGGTCGACGGGCTTCTCGACGTAGTACGTGGCGCCGCGCTCCATAGCCTGCACGGCGACGTCGCGGCTGCCGTGGCCAGTCAGCATCACGACGCGGCAGTTCGCGTAGCTCTGCTTGGCAGCCTCGAGC